>DATFRX010000221.1:0-2925 GCA_035262905.1 Nocardioidaceae bacterium | reverse complement strand
GAGCGACACGCCCAGCCTGCACGACCTCGACGCCGCCGCCCCGTTCGCGACCCGACACATCGGCCCCGGGCCGGGGGAGCGGCAGACCATGCTGGACGCCTTGGGCTATGCCAGCCTGGACGAACTGATGGCGGCCGCGGTCCCCGGCACGATCCGGAGCGAGGCCGCGCTGTCGCTGCCACCGCCGGTGTCCGAGCCCGAGGCGATCGCCCAGCTGCGTCGGCTCGCGGCCCGCAACCACCCCGGCGTCGCGATGATCGGCATGGGCTACCACCCGACCGCGACCCCGTCGGTGATCCGCCGCAACGTCCTCGAGGACCCTCGCTGGTACACCGCGTACACGCCATACCAGCCGGAGATCTCGCAGGGCCGGCTCGAGGCGCTGCTGAACTTCCAGACCATGGTCTCCGACCTGACCGGCCTGCCGACCGCCAACGCCTCGCTGCTCGACGAGGGCACTGCGGTCGCCGAGGCGGTCGGCCTGGTACGCCGGGCCCAGCGGTCGGTCGACAAGCCCTTCCTCGTCGATGCTGACCTCTCGCCCCAGAGCCTGGCGGTGCTGCGGACCCGGGCTGACGCCGTGGGCATGGACATACGGGTCATGAACCTCGCCGGCGGCCTGCCCGACGAGGAGTACGCCGCCGTCGTCGTCGGTTACCCCGGCGTGAGCGGCGCGGTGCCCGACCTGCGGCGGCTGCTCGACCAGGCGCAGTCGGCCGGCGCGATGTCGGTCGTCGTGGCCGATCCGCTGGCGCTGTGTGTGCTGGAGGCGCCCGGCGAGTTCGGCGCCGACGTGGTGGTGGGCTCGACCCAGCGGTTCGGGGTGCCGATGTTCTACGGCGGTCCGCACGCGGGATACATGGCGGTACGCGAGGGGCTCGAGCGGCAGCTGCCCGGGCGCCTGGTCGGAGTCTCGGTGGACGCCGAGGGCCGGCCGGCGTACCGGCTCGCACTGCAGACCCGGGAGCAGCACATCCGACGCGATCGGGCCACGTCGAACATCTGTACGGCCCAGGTGCTGCTGGCGGTCGTCGCCTCGATGTACGCGGTCTATCACGGCCCCGACGGACTGCGTGACATCGCGCATCGCACGCATCGCTACGCCGTCGTGCTCGCCGCCGGACTAGACCAGGGTGGCGTCACCGTCGAGCATCGGGGCTTCTTCGACACCGTCCTCGCGACCGTGCCCGGTCGGTCCGCCGAGGTCGTCGAGGCAGCCCGCCGGTCCGGCGTACATCTGCGGCTGGTCGACGACGACCGGGTCGGCATCACCACGTCCGAGCTGACCACGCGGGAGCATCTGCGTCAGGTCTGGGACGCCTTCGGAGTCCACGACGTCGACCTTGATGCGCTCGACCTCGCGGCGTCCGACGCGATCCCGGAGGACCTGCGACGCGCGACGCCGATCCTCACGCACCCGGTCTTCTCCAGCCACCGCTCCGAGACGGCGATGCTGCGCTATCTCGCCAAGCTGGCCGACCGCGACTACGCCCTCGACCGCGGGATGATCCCGCTTGGGTCATGCACCCTGAAGCTCAACGCCACAACGGAGATGGAGCCGGTGAGCTGGCCCGAGTTCGCCGACCTGCATCCGTTCGTACCGGCCGACGACGCCGCCGGGCTGATCGCGCTGGTGGAGCAGCTCGAGGGCTGGCTCGCCGAGGTCACCGGCTACGCCAAGGTCTCGATCCAGCCGAACGCCGGGTCACAGGGCGAGCTGTCCGGCCTGCTGGCGATCCGGGCCTATCACCGTGAGCGTGGCGAGGGCGCTCGCGACGTGTGCCTGATCCCGTCCTCGGCACATGGCACCAACGCCGCCTCGGCCGTCATGGCGGGCATGCGCGTCATCGTGGTCAAGGCCGCCGAGGACGGCAGTGTCGACCTCGATCAATTGCGTACGGTCTGCGCCGAGCACGACGACGACCTGGCGGCGATCATGGTGACCTATCCGTCGACGCACGGCGCGTACGAGACCGGGATCACCGAGCTGTGCGAGATCGTCCACGAACACGGTGGGCAGGTCTACGTCGACGGCGCCAATCTCAACGCGCTGCTGGGTCACGCGAAGCCCGGTGAGTTCGGCGGCGACGTCTCACATCTCAACCTGCACAAGACGTTCTGCATCCCACACGGCGGCGGCGGACCCGGTGTCGGCCCGGTCGCAGTGGCCGAGCATCTCGCGCCCTACCTGCCGTCGCATCCGCTGCATCCCGACGCCGATCGGCGCGATGGCATCGGAGCGGTCAGTGCGGCGCCGTACGGCTCGGCCGGCATCCTGCCGATCACGTGGGCCTACATCGCCATGATGGGCGCGGCCGGCCTGACCGATGCGACGTCGGTCGCCGTGCTGTCGGCCAACTACGTGGCGCATCGGCTCGACCCGTACTTCCCGGTGCTCTATCGGGGCCACGGCGGTCTGGTTGCGCACGAGTGCATCCTCGACCTGCGCGAGATCACAAGGCGGACCGGTGTCAGCGTCGACGACGTCGCGAAGCGGCTGATCGACTACGGCTTCCACGCCCCGACGATGAGCTTCCCGGTCGCCGGCACCCTGATGGTCGAGCCGACCGAGTCCGAGAACCTCGGCGAGCTCGACCGGTTCTGCGACGCGATGATCGCGATCCGGGCCGAGATCGACCGGGTCGCCGAGAGGGAGTGGCCGCTCGAGGAGTCGCCGCTGCGCCATGCGCCGCACACCGTCGACGCGATCACCGGCAAGTGGGATCGCCCGTACGACCGGGCGCTCGGCGCGACCCCGGACGGCAGCGGCGCCGACAAGTACTGGCCGCCGGTGGCGCGGATCGACCAGGCCTACGGCGACCGGCATCTGGTCTGCGCCTGCCCGCCGCCCGAGGCCTTCGCATGAGCCTGCCCGCTTGTGGTGAGGGGCTCACGTGACCGTCGAAGGGTTGCGTGCCGACACGG
>DATFRX010000220.1:0-2801 GCA_035262905.1 Nocardioidaceae bacterium | reverse complement strand
AGCAGCGGATTGAGATCGGCGCAGTGGTCCGGATGCCGATGCGTGACGTAGACCGCGTCGAGCTCGGTCACGGGCAACAGCCGCATCAGCTCGCCAGCCGTCCCGTACCCCGGATCGATCAGTAGCCGGAAGCCAGCCTCCTCGACCAGATAGCCGCTGCATCCCACATCGGGCAACGGAAACGCGCCGCTGCCGCCGAGCACCGTCAGCCTCACGCCGCCGAGGCTATCGGCCCTCGGGGGTCAGCCGGGAAGTGAGCGGGGCAGGCCGAACCACGGGAGCATGGTGGTCTCGAACCGGGTCATCGCGCTGATCCGGTCGCCGGAGCAGGTGATCACGAACAGGCCCGACCCACGGAGTCCCTCGCCCGTGCGTAGGTACGTCCCGAACGCCGGCTGACCGTTCGCCCGCGTCGGCACCAGGTCATACCTGCGACCCGAGCCGAACAGCGCCCGGCAGAAGCTGGCCACGACCTCCCGGCCGAGGTACTCCAGCGGAATCGGCGGCATTGACACGAGGACGTCGTCGGTGAGCAGGGCGACCACGGCATCGACATCGGCCGCCTCGTACGCCTGGACGAATCTCGCCACGAGCTCCTGCTCGGCGGGTGAATCCGGGGCCGGCGGCGGCTCCTCGGTCGGCAACCGCTGCTGCAGCCCGGCCCGGGCGCGTTTGAGCGCGCTGTTGACCGACGCGACGGTCGTGTCGAGCAGGTCGGCCACGTCGCTCGCCGGATAGCCGAGCACCTCGCGCAGGATGAGCACCGCGCGCTGCCTGGCCGGCAACACCTGCAGTGCGGTGACGAAGGCCAGCGAGATGGCCTCGGTCTGCTCGTAGCGTGCCTCCGGACCGAGCGGCACGTCGATCGCACCCTCGAGCAGGTTGTCGGGATAGGGCTCGAGCCACGCGACCTCACCGAGCCGACTCGGCTCCGGCGGATCGACCCCGGGGACGTTGAACTCCGCCGGCGCGCGCCGACTTGCCGAGCGAATCGCGTTCAGGCATCGGTTGGTGGCGATCCGATAGAGCCAGGTACGGATCGAGGCGCGTCCTTCGTACCCGCCGAGTCCCTGCCACGCAGCCAGCATCGTGTCCTGGAGCGCGTCCTCGGCGTCCTGGACCGATCCGAGCATCCGATAGCAATGCACCTGCAGCTCGCGGCGGTGCGGCTCGGTCAGCTCGCGGAACGCCTCGCCGTCGCCCGCCCGCGCCTTGGTGATGAGGTCGGCTGTCACGACTCCACCCTTTGCGTCTGATGCTCCTGCGCTCGTCACGCACTTCCATCCTGTACCGACACCGTCGGGACGCCGAACTGGGCGGTCGACCGGCGCCCACTTCGCCGACCTGGAGGTGTCTGTCCCTTCGAAAGACCGAGTCACGACTTCGGAGGACAACATGATGCTGAAGAACAAGACCGCAGTGGTCTACGGAGCCGGCGGCGCGATCGGTGGCGCCGTGGCCCAGGCGTTCGCCCGTGAGGGAGCGAGGGTCTTCGTCACCGGACGCAGCGCGGCGAGCGTCGAAGCCGTCGCCAAGGAGATCGAGGCAGCCGGCGGCTCCGCCGAGACGGCCGAGGTGGACGCGCTCGACGAGTCGGCCGTCAACGAGCACCTCGACAGCGTGGTCGAGCGAGCCGGAGGCGTCGACATCTCGTTCAACGCGATCGGTCCGGGCGTCACGCCGGAACGCACTCCACTGACGCAACTCCCCCACGAGGCCTTCGCCCGCTCCGTCGCGTTCTACACGAGCACGAACTTCATCACCGCGACCGCGGCCGCCCGGCGCATGCGGGCCCAGGGCTCCGGGGCGATCCTGACTCTGACCGCGCTTCCGAGCCGAGTGCCGACACCGATGATCGGCGGAGCCGGACCCGCCTGGGCCGCGATCGAGGCGTTCTCGCGCGATCTGGCGCTGGAGGTGGGGCCGACCGGAGTACGAGTGGTCTGCCTGCGCTCCCACGCGATCCCCGAGACCCCGCTCATCGAGGCGAACTTCGCCACCGCGAGCGAGGCCGCCGGTGTCAAGCCGGACCAGTTCCGGGCCAGGCTCGAGCAGGGCACGCACCTCGGACGGCTCCCGACGCTGGCCGAGGTCGCCGACACCGCGGCCTTCGTCGCCTCGGACCGCGCCGGCGCCATGACCGGCACTGTCGTCAACCTGAGCGCCGGCGGCTTCACCGATTGAGTCAGAGGTTCGTCTGCAGGGACACGCCGTTGCCGTCGGCGTCGACGAGGGTGAGCTGCTTGGTCTCGATGTCGATGGTGGAGTCGCCGCGAAGCACGTCGTACAGGGCGGCCTCGATCAAGGCGCCGTACTTGTCACACTGCGCCTTGGTCGAGGTCAGCCCGGACGTGCTGAGCGTCGTCCCGTCCACCTGGTAGTCCGCACTGAACGCGTTGCAGGCGGTACGGCCCCGCAGCGTGCCGTCATCGTCGAAGACCAGGTACGCCTCGGCATCGGAGTTGTACGAGTTCGTGGACCAGCCGTCTTCGACGATCGTGTTGATCCGCCACCGCGGACCGACCAGCGGCTGATCGGGCGTCGCGACCTCGGTGTCCAGCAACTCGATGGTGGTCTCCCCCGATGTCATCCGGAGCGTGTCGCCGTCCAGACGGACGGTCGGCTCACTGGTCAGGAACGCTGCAATCCAGTCGTCCTGATCCATCCGCTCTTGGAGGCAGCCCATCTCCGTAGAGGACGCCTGACCGGCGACGAGGCGATCGTCAATCTGTCGGACCTCGTCGAAGCCGAGCAGGTTGCATCCGGCGTTGACATTCAGCGCGCCGCCGTCGAAGTCCATT
>DATFRX010000219.1:0-8207 GCA_035262905.1 Nocardioidaceae bacterium | reverse complement strand
ATCAAGTGCCGATCCGGCTCCTGCTTGAACCGGCTGGTCCGGTAGCCGAAGCCGCAGTCGCCGGCGGCGTACGTGACCTGGCGCCGCTGCCTGCGGTCGTACGTGCGGACCGACGCGATGCAGTCGGCGACCTCCTGACCGTACGCGCCGACGTTCTGCATCGGTACCGCGCCGACCAGGCCCGGGATGCCCGACAGGCACTCGACGCCGCGCCAGCCCTCGTCGATCGCCCGGACGACGAACTCGTCCCAGTCCTCCCCCGGCGCGACCGTCGCGGTGACCCCGCCGCAGCCGTCGTCGTCGACCCGGACCCCGTCGATTCGGACCAGCACGACCGTGCCGTCGAAGCCGTCGTCAGGGATTACGACGTTGCTGCCGCCGCCGAGCACGAGCACCGGCTCGCCACGCTCGTCGCAGCCGGTCACCTCGGCCAGCAGAGCTGCCTCGTCATGCACCTCGACGAGTCGATTCGCCGGACCGCCGAGCCGCAGAGTCGTCAGCTCGGCCAATGGCGTCGCGATGCGGTCAACCATCGTGGACGACGACCGCACGGGCCATGCCGAGGACTTTCTGCTCGCCGCAGGTGACCGTCAGGTCGATCCGGAGCCGGCCGGCCGTGTCGGTCGGCTTAACCTCGCCGGCCACCTCGACGACCACGCCGGACTCGTCATCGGGCACGACCACGGGCTTGGTGAACCGGCCACCGAGCTCGACGACCCGATCGGCGCCGCCGGCCCACTCTGCGACAGCCCGGCCGGCCAGACCCAGCGTGTACATGCCGTGCGCGATCACGCCGGGCAGTCCGACCTCGGTCGCTACCCGCTGCGACCAGTGGATCGGGTTGAAGTCGCCACTGGCACCGGCGTAGCGGACCAGGTCAGACCGTCGCACTCGGAACTGCGCCGGTTCAGGTGACACATCCGGCTTTAGCGACGCCATCAGTCCCCCTCCGGCGCCCGATGCGCCAGCGTGGCGTAGGCGGTGCAGACCGCTTCGCCGTCGACGGTACGGATCAGGCTCCGGGTCGAGATGAGTGCCGTCCCGGCGGCCTGCCGTACCGACTCGACGCTGATCACGGCGGTCAGGACGTCACCGGCGCGAATCGGTCGATCCACCTCGAACCGCTGGTCGGAGTGGACGACGTTGCGGAGCTCGATCCCGACGTCCGGGTCGGCCATGAAGGCCGTCATCGCCTGGAACGCGACCACGATCGGAAACGTCGGCGGCGCGATGACGTCCGGATGGCCGGCCGCCTTGGCCGCCTCCGGGTCGCGATGCAGCGGGTCGTCGGCTCCGATCGCGTCGGCGAACGCAGCGATCTGGCTGCGGCTCACGTCATAGGGCGGCGTCGGCGGGAACTCACGGCCGGCCAGGTCCGGGGCGAGTGGCATGCGGCCGCGAGGTCAGCGGGTCTCGCGGTGCGGGGTGTGCTTCTTGCAGCGCGGGCAGTACTTCTTGAGCTCCATGCGATCCGGGTCGTTACGCCGGTTCTTCTTGGTGATGTAGTTGCGCTCCTTGCAGACCGTGCACGCCATCGTGATCTTCGGGCGAACGTCTGTGCTCTTGGTGGCCACGGGAGTTGTCTCTCTGTTCTTGTTGGGTGCTTGCGGTGGGCGTACTCAGGGGTTGCCGTGCTACGGCTGTGGTAGCGGGGGCGGGACTCGAACCCGCGACACCACGATTATGAGCCGTGTGCTCTGACCACCTGAGCTACCCCGCCACGGGAGGTGGCGCTACCAGTCTCCCAGAGCCCCAATACGGAATCGAACCGTAGACCTTCTCCTTACCATGGAGACGCTCTGCCGACTGAGCTATTGGGGCAAGCGACCTCAGAGGATACACAGGGCGCCGCGGTGGCGAGAAACTCGGCTGCGGAGCGGACGACCTGGACCGATCCAGGTCGGGGTAGGTTTCGCAGCATGTCCCGGACGACCAAGGCCCTCACGCCCGAATTGCACGACTATCTCCTTCGTCACAACAATCCGCAGCAGGACGACGTGCTGCGCGAGCTCGCCGACGAGACCGCCGACGTGCTGCCCGACGATGCCGGCATGCAGATCGCTCCGGAGCAGGGCGCGTTCATGACCCTGCTGACCAGGACGCTGAACGTCCGGTACGCCGTCGAGGTCGGGACGTTCACGGGCTACTCGTCGCTGTGCATCGCCCGCGGGTTGGCCGACGGCGGGCGGCTGTTGTGCTGCGACGTGAGTGAGGAGTTCACCGCCATCGCCCGGCGCTACTGGGAGCGTGCGGGCGTCGCCGACCGCATCGAGCTGCGCCTGGCGCCGGGCGTCGAGACGCTGCGATCGCTGCCCGCCGATCCGCCGATCGATCTGGCCTTCATCGACGCCGACAAGGAGGGCTACGTCGACTACTGGGAGGAGATCCTCACCCGAATGCGGCCCGGCGGCGTGGTCCTCGTCGACAACGTCTTCTCCAACGGCCGGGTTGTCGCCGACGATCCGGGTCCGACCGGGAACGCCATCAAGCGGTTCAACGATCACGCGGCGGCCGATGACCGGGTCGAGCTCGCGATGCTGCCGATCGCCGACGGACTGACCTTCGCCCGCAAGCGGTAGGCCGCCTGGCCGGCCTGGCCATGCTCGATTTGATCAAGCGACCGGTCCGGTACGCCCGTAGCGTCGAGTCCGCAACTGAGGCCAGGAGGTCCGATGAGCGAACGCGACGACTACCCCGCCGGAGCACCCTGCTGGGTCGATGCGCTCCGGGCGGATCCGAAGGCGACGGCGGCCTTCTGGGCCGAGTTGTTCGGCTGGGAGCTGGAGGAGCGACCTGGATCGGACACCGGACCGACCTACTACGTCGGCCGCCTGCACGGGCGGGCGGTGGCCGGAGTCGGCTCGGCGCCCGCCACGGAAGTGACGCCGCACTGGAAGACGTACATGCGGGTCGACGATGTCGACGCGACGACAGCAGCGGCGATCCGAGCCGGCGGACGGCTGGTCGACGACGGGCTGACCTCGATCGACGATGAACGGCGGGTGCTGCTCGCCGACCCGGCCGGCGCCGTCTTCGGCATCAACCAGCGGCTCGGTGCTCATCGGGTCAACGAGCCCGGGGCCTGGTCGATGTCGATGCTCAACACCGCTGACGCGAAGACGGCGGCGGACTTCTACGGCACGCTGTTCGGCTGGACGACGTCCAGTTTCGACGTCGGTGGGATCGACATGACGATGTGGCACCTGCCCGGCTACTTCGGTGGCGAGCCGAGTCAGCCGGTGCCGCGCGACGTCATCGCGGTCATGGCGCCGCTCGCCGACGCGAACGCACCGGCGCGCTGGGACGTCAACTTCTGGGTGCACGACGCCGATGCGGTGGCGGCGAAAGCCGAGGCGTTGGGGGGCTCGGTGATCTCCCCGCCAGCTGACCAGCCACCGTTCCGCGAGGCCGTCGTCGCCGACCCGGACGGTGCGCCGATCGCGATCACCCAGCTTTCCCTCGACAAATGACATCGGCCGTCCCCGACTGGACTGCGCTGCGGAGCTCGATCGCCGGCGACGTCGTCACGGCGGCCGATCCCGAGTACGACGACGTCCGCCGGCCCGCGATCACGAACTTCCACGGCGTACTCCCGCAGGCGGTCGTGCGATGCGCGACACCGTCCGACGTGGCCGAGACGCTGGCGTTCGCGGACCGCTTCGGCCTGCCAATGGCGCCTCGCAGCGGCGGCCACTGCTTCGCGGGCCGCTCGTCGACCGAGGGAGTCGTCGTTGACGTGAGCCCGATGTCGTCGATCTCGGTCTCGGATGGCGTGGCGAGCATCGGCGCAGGTTGCCGACTCGGCGCGGTCTATGACGCCCTCGCGGTCGAGGAGGTGACGATCCCGGCCGGCTGCGGCGCCACCGTTGGGATCGCCGGTCTCGTGCTCGGCGGCGGGCTCGGCGTCCTGGGTCGCACGTACGGTCTGACCTCCGATCGACTCGTCGCCGCCGAGGTCGTCCTCGCCGACGACCGCATCGTCCGAGCCGACCAGGACAACGAACCCGACCTGTTCTGGGCGCTCCGCGGCGCCGGCGGTGGTCGGTTCGGCGTTGTGACATCGCTCGACATCGCGACCGTGCCGATGCCGACGATGACCACCTTCCACCTCACCTGGCCGCGGTCCGACGCGGTCGCTGTCGCCGAGGCCTGGCAGGAATGGGCGCCGAAGGCCCCAAATCCGATCGCAGCCAGCCTGCTGCTGCGTGCCGAGGGCGACACCGGCGAGCCGGCCACGGTGAATGTCTTCGGCGCGGCGATCGGCTCGGAGTCCGACACGACGGCGCTGCTCGACGAGCTCGTCGTCCGTACCGGCGCGGAGCCAGCGACGTTCGCCATCACCGAGGCGTCATACCCGGAGGCGAAGCGCTGGCTGGCCGCCCGGTTCCCCGGCGAGGACGGCGATCTCCGCCTGCACAGCAAGTCGGAGTTCTTCGACCGGCCGCTGCCCCGCGACACCCTCGGCAGCCTCATTGACGGCTTGGGCGACGGACGGCTGCCGGGCGAGACCCGGATCCTCGACTTCAGCCCCTGGGGTGGCGCCTACGGCCGGACCCGCCAGGACGCGACCGCGTTCGCACATCGCGACCCGCAGTTCCTCCTGAAGCAAGAGGTCGCGGTCCGGCCCGAGTCGCAAGGCCCGGCCCGACGCTGGCTGCGATCGTCCTGGTCGACCGCCCATCCGTGGGGCACCGGCGGTGTCTACCCGAACTTCCCCGATCCCGACCTCGACGAGTCGGACGCCGCGTACCACGGCCCGAACCTCGATCGACTGCGAAGGATCAAGGCGGCGTACGACCCGACCGGCCGCTTCGGCTAGCTGGGGCGTTCGCGTCGGTAGACCACATGCGGGCGGATCGGGCTCCCCGGCTCGATCCGCGGATGCTCGAAATGGCCGTAGAAGGTCAGGCCCGCCCGCTGCATGACCGCTTGCGAAGGCGTGTTGAGCACCGCGGTCATCGACCACACCTCGTCGAGCCCGATCCCGTCGAAGGCGGTCGCGATGGTCTGGAGCGCCGCTTCGGTGGCGTAGCCGTGTCCCCACGCGGCTTGCTTGAGTCGGTAGCCGACCTCCATCCCGCCGGCGCCCGGCACACCCTCCGGCATCGGGTTGAGCCCGGTGTAGCCGAGGAACTCGCCGGTCTCGACCAACTCGAGCGCCCACAGCCCGTAGCCCCGCGCCTCGAACCGCTGCTCGATCAGGTCGACGAACGCGTCGGTCTGGGCCCGCTCCATCGTGCTCGGGAAGAACCGCATCACCTCGGGAGACGCGTTCATCTCGGCGAACGGCTCGCGGTCGGCGGGGCGCCACCGGCGCATGAGCAGGCGCTGGGTACGCAGCTCGTCATGTCGTCTGGCCATCGGGAGGATCGTACGCGGCCGGATCGGCGTCGTTGCGCGTCCGACCAGGCCGGAGGCGGGAGAATGACCCGCATGAGTACGTTCCCCACCGACGACATGGAGCTGACCAGGCTGCTGGTTGTCTCCGACGCCGGGCGATCTCGGGAGTGGTACGAGAACGTGCTCGGTGCCACGGTGTATCGGGAGTACGGCGGCACGTCTGTCGTGCTGCAGATCCTGGGCAACTGGCTGCTACTCGTCACCGGCGGCGGACCGACCGACGACAAGCCGACCGTGACGATGACGCCGCCCGGCGATCCTGATCGGGTCAGCGCCGAGCTGATCTTTCGGGTGCCGGACTGCCGTGGGGCGTACGAGACGCTGCGCGGGCGCGGTGCGGAGTTCCTCGCGGAGCCGGTCGACTCGGGCTATGAGGTCCGGGCGTTCTTCCGCGACCCCGACGGGCACCTGTTCGAGATCAGCGAGACAGCCGGCTGAGATGGAGTCCCGGGTCGTCTCCGAGTCGCGCTGGCCGATGGTCATCGCGGTCGTCGTCATCCTCGTGCTCACGTTGCTGCTGCCGGACCCGATGCGCCTCGGTCCGCCGTTTCTGATCCCGGCCATCGAGGTCGCTCTGTTGATTGCCCACGTGCTCGGAGACCCGGGCCGGATCGACCGCACGAACCGGTGGCTCCGCGGCGTGTCGCTGTCGCTGGTGACAGTGCTCATCGCGCAAGCGCTGTGGGCCACCGGGAAGCTGGTCTACGTACTCATCGAAGGCACCAATCCGGCGGTCAACGACCCGTACGATCTGCTGGCCGCCGGGGCGGTCGTGTGGGCGTCGAACAACATCGCGTTCGCGTTCGTCTACTGGGAGCTGGACAGCGGCGGCTCCGCGGCCCGCGCCCACCATCTGCCGCGCTACCCCGACTTCGCCTTCCCGCAGCAGCTGAGCCCGGAGATCGCACCGCCGGACTGGCGGCCGCAGTTCGTCGACTACCTCTACCTCGGCTTCACCAACGCCACGGCGTTCAGTCCGACCGACGCCATGCCGCTCGCGGCCTGGGCAAAGCTCGCGATGACGATTCAGTCGATCCTGTCGCTGTCGATTCTCGGCCTGGTGATCGCGCGGGCGGTCAACGTCTTCTCATGATCGGAGCTCATGGCTTCGGACTGACCAGACCGGTCTGGTGAGCGATGACGACCAGCTGCGCCCGATCGCGGGCACCCAGCTTCACCATCGCGTGGCTGACGTGGGTACGGGCGGTCGCCGGACTCAGGAACATGGCGGCGCCGATCTCGTCGTTGCTCAACCCCTCCCCGACCATGGCCAGCACCTCGCGCTCGCGCGGCGTCAGCACCGCCAGCCGGTCCTCGGCCGCTTGCGTGGCGACCCGGCTGGCGGTGAACTGCGCGATCAGGCGGCGGGTGATCCGCGGCGCGAGCAATGCGTCACCGGCGGCGACCACCCGGATGGCGTGCAGCAGCTCGGCCGGCCCGGCGTCCTTGAGCAGGAAGCCACTCGCGCCGGCTTGTAGGGCCTCGAAGACATGCGCGTCGGTGTCGTACGTGGTCAGGATGAGTACGTGGACGCCATCAAGTCCGGCGGCGTTCGCGATCTCGCGGGTGGCATCGATCCCGTCGAGCTTGGGCATCCGGATGTCCATGAGGACGACGTTGGGCCGATGCGAACGCGCCTGGTCGACCGCCTCGGCGCCGTTCGTGGCCTCTGCGACGACCGTGATGTCGTCCTCGAGGTCGAGCAGGACCTTGAAGCCCGATCGCACCAGACCCTCGTCGTCGGCGAGCAGCACCTTGATCGGAGCGTCCCCCGGCGTCGCCTCGCTCATCGCTGGGTGGCTCCGGCCGGCGCCAGCGGCAGTCGGGCGCTGACCTCGAAGCCGCCGTCCGGACGCGGCTGCGCGGTCAGGTCGCCGCCGAGAAGCTGACAGCGCTCGCGCATGCCGAGGATCCCTCGCCCCGGCTCGGTCGAGCGGCCGGTGCCGTTGGACGCCTGGTCGGTGGCGCTGCCACAGCCCTCGTCCACGATGCGCACCCGCACCGCGTCCTCGTCGTACTCCAGCGCGATCGCGACCCGGGTCGGACCGACGTGCCGAATCACGTTGGTGAGCGACTCCTGCAGGATCCGGTAGACCGCGCTGCTCACGGCGCTCGGCAGCGCGTCCGGGGGTGGGTCCGCCTGCAGGGTGATGTCGAGCCCGGCCTCGCCGGCCTTCGCGACGAGTTCGTCGGCCTCCCCCAGATCCGGATGGGGCGTACGCCTGTCGCCGGAGTCACGAAGCACGCCGAGCACAGCCCGCATCTCACGCAACGCCTGTGAGCTAGTCTGCTCGATCGCGACCAGCGTCTCGCGGGCCCGCTCCGGCCGCCGGTCGAGTACGTGCGCGGTCACGCCGGCCTGGACGTTGATGATCGCGATCGAGTGGGCGACCGTGTCGTGCACCTCGCGAGCGATCCGGAGCCGCTCGGCGTCCACTCGCTTGCGCGCCTCCTCCTCGCGGGTCCGCTCGGCCCACTCGGCCCGCTCCTCCGCCTCGGCGGCGATGACCCGTCGCGATCGCACCGACTCGCCGAGCGCGGCACTCATCACCGACGCGCCGATCCGGAAGAACACCCATCCGATCGCCTCCCGCGGCTCGACGTCGGAGCCGGCGACCAGCCACACGACGGTCAGGACGGCGATGCCACCGGCCGCAATCTGCAGCGACCGGCGACCGTCCCCGTACGCGGTGAGGGTGTAGAGGGCGACGAAGAGACCGAGCCAGCCGGGACCGTCAGGGAAGTCGAGACTGTAGTAGACGACGCTGGCCAGCGCGGTGGCGAGGAACACCGGCACCGGCCAACGG
>DATFRX010000218.1:0-2631 GCA_035262905.1 Nocardioidaceae bacterium | reverse complement strand
GAGACGTACCAGAAGGCCATGACCGCCAAGGGGTACGGCGAGATCACCACGGCGATCACGCCTCTGGAGGACTACTGGTACGCCGAGGACTACCACCAGCAGTACCTGAACAAGAACCCGTTCGGCTACTGCCCGATCCACGCGACCGGCGTGAAGTACGCCGACGCCTGATCCCGACGGCAGATCCCCCGACTGGCTGATGCCAACTGACTGATCCCTAACTGGCGGCGTCCGCGACCCTCGTGGTCACGGACGCCGTCTGCTTTCGGGCCATGTCGAAATCGGGCTACCGCCGTTCGTGGAGAAGGTGGAGGGTGGCCATTGCGGCTGCCCCGAAGGAGGAGACATGACTGAATACCTCATCGCCTTCAACGACGACTGGGTGCCCGACCTCACCGACGAGGACCTGGACGAGGCTTCCAAGCGGACCCGGGTGCTGAGGACCGAGATGGAAGCCGCCGGCGTGCTCATCTTCACCGGTGGCCTGCACCCTGAAGCTCCTGTGTTCAGCGTCGATGCGTCGACCGGCACACCGGTGTTCTCCGACGGTCCCTACGTCGAGACCAAGGAGCACATCGGCGGCTTCGCGGTCGTGGACGTGGCCGACGAAGCGGCCGCCCGGCACTGGGCGGGAAAGATCGCGGTCGCCTGCGGCTGGCCGCAGGAGGTGCGACCCTTCCAGATCCCCAGGGACCGTCGGGACTAGGACCAGAACTCGTCGCTGTAGGCCGGCTGCGCCTCGACCATCCACAGCTCGGCCACCCGCCCGTCGACGACCCGCGCCAGGAACGCCGCATAGTTGTGGAGATCCAGGCCGCGCCGGGTTGCCCGGATCGCGACCATCGTCATGGCCCGTTCGTCGTCGATGCCGAGGACCTGGGTGATGCGGGCCTCCATTTCCGCCTCACTCAGGTCCGGCAATCGCGACAGATAGGCGTCGGCGCCGTCGGTACGGTCGACCCCGCCGTCACGGTTGGTGATCCAGCCGACCAGGTCGTCGGCCAGGCAGCCGCGCATCGCGTCGACATCGCCCGCGGCGTACGACTCGAACAGCTTCCTGGCCACCCGCTCTGGCGTAATCATCGGCTGTCGCGGTCGGTCGGCAGCTCGGCGAGTGCCTCGATCTCGACCCTGAACGCCGGATGCACCAATCCGGCGACCTGGACCAACGAGCTCGCCGGCAGCCGCGCCGGGTCGATGTGCTCGTTGCGGACCGCCCGAAGGACGCCGAGATCGCCGATGTCGGTGAGGAACACGGTCAGCTTGACCAGGTGCTCCATCCCGCAGCCGGCCGCCGCGAGCGCCGTCGCCAGGTTGGCGAACACCTGACGCACCTGGGCCTCGGCGTCCCCCTCCCCGACGACGTTGCCCGCGGCGTCGACCGGGACCTGCCCGGACACGACGACCATCGGTCCGTCGAACGCCACCGCATGGCTGTAGCCGTTGACCGGTGGCGATCCGTCGGGGCGTACATAGTGCTGCATACCGTCGTCCTTTGCGGTCGGGTACGCCGAGCATCGCAGACTCCTCGGCGCACTAGTGCACACTGCGATAGTGAGCAGGGCAGCGAGTCAGCCGACGGTCAGCCGCAGAGCCGGCATGATCCGAGTGCTGGGCCTCGACATCGTCGGACCGCTGGTCGCGTACCAGTTGCTCCGCTCCGCCGGCCTCACCGAGGTGTGGTCCCTGGTGCTCGCCGGGACCCTGCCCGGATTCGGCGTGCTCATCGACTACCTCCGCTGGCGCACCCTCGACGTCGTGGGCGTCGTGGTCCTGGGCGGGATCGGACTCAGCATCGTCCTGGCGCTCCTGACCAACGATCCCAAGATCGTGCTGCTGGAGAGCGCCGCGCTCACCGCCGCCTTCGGCCTCGGCTGCCTGCTCTCCCTGGCGACGCGTCGGCCGCTGATCTTCTACTTCGGCCAGGCGTTCTACGGCGGCCGGCACTCGTCGGCCGGCGCCGAGATGGAGTCCGAGTTCGACGAGTACGCCGAGGCCCGTTCGTACTGGCGAACCGTCACCGTGGTGTGGGGCCTGACCCACATCGCGCTCGCGGTCTTACTGACAGTGATCGTGCAAACCGCGTCGACCGGCACTGCGCTGACCTTCAACCGCACCGTGCCCTGGGTCCTCACCGGCGCCCTGATCGCCTGGGCCGTCTGGTGGGGCGAACGACTGCGAGCCGAGCGGCCGGCCGACGAGCAGCAGACCGCCGACTGAGCAGCGAGACCCACGTCGAAAGCGATCGACGAGCGAACGACGCTTGTGGGATCGGATCCGGCCACGCATCTACCACCGGCACTGCTGGTTCCGCCTAGACGCACGAAGGCCCCGCACTACGGCGGGGCCCAAGGCTGGACGGAAGGCCATCTCTGGCGTCCACATAGACAGGATGGTGGCCAGCGCCGACAGTACAAAACAGGCGCCCCGCAGCGTGTCGATCGGCCGCGCTCAGCGCAGGTCCGGATGCTTCCGACGCAGGCGCACGGGTGCCCGGCAGGCCCACGACTCGACGAGCACCTCGCGGAGGGTCTGGGGATCCATCCGCGGAAGGGACGCCATCACGACCTTCTTCGAGTAGCCCGGCGCACCGTGATAGGTCGTCGGATCGTCCTGGGCGTAGGCGGCCAC
>DATFRX010000217.1:0-7247 GCA_035262905.1 Nocardioidaceae bacterium | reverse complement strand
TTTAAGGATGCTGATGACCTCGAAACGACTGCCTGTTCTCTTCCTCGATGACATGGTGATGTTGCCGGGGATGGTTGTGCCGATCGAACTGGGTGAGGCCGCCCGCGCTGCGGTCGACGCGGCTCAGTCGGCGGCCAACGGTGGCACCCCCGAGCTGCTGGTCGCCCCGCGACTCGATGGCGCCTACGCCTCCTACGGCGTGGTCGCGCAGGTGGAGCAGGTCGGCAAGTCCCGCAGCGGCACCCCCGCGGCGGTGCTCAGGACCGGCACCCGAGCGCTGATCGGCAGCGGCGTCACCGGACCTGGTGCCGCGCTGTGGGTCGAGGCCGAGCCGGTCGAGCCGTCCCCGGTGACCGACGAGGTGCGCGCGCTGGCTGCCGACTACAAGAAGCTGGTCGTCGAGCTGCTGCAGCGGCGCGAGGCCTGGCAGATCATCGACTCGATCAACACCATCTCCGACCCCGACCTGCTCGCCGACACGGCTGGCTGGGCGCCTTACCTGTCCACCGAGCGCAAGCAGCAGTTGCTCGAGACGCCCGATGTCGCCGAGCGGCTCCCGCTCCTCATCGAGTGGACCAAGGCGTACCTGGCCGAGTCCGAGGTGAACGAGCAGATCGATTCCGACGTCAGGGAGTCGCTCGAGAAGAGCCAGCGCGAGTTCCTTCTGCGTCAGCAGCTTGCCGCCATCCGCAAGGAGCTCGGCGAGGGCGAGCCGGACGGCTCCGACGACTACCGGGCGCGGGTCGAGGCTGCTGACCTGCCCGACGCCGTCCGCGAGGCGGCGCTGCGTGAGGTCGACAAGCTGGAGCGGTCCAGCGACCAGAACCCGGAGGCAGGCTGGATCCGGACCTGGCTGGACACGGTGCTCGACCTGCCGTGGACCGTCACCACCGAGGACGTCGCTGACATCACGGTCGCGCGCGAGGTGCTCGACGCCGACCATCACGGGTTGGACGAGGTCAAGGACCGGATCGTGGAGTATCTCGCGGTCCGCGCCCGCCGTGCCGAGCGTGGGCTGTCGGTGGTCGGCGGCCGTGGCTCCGGCGCGGTCATCCTGCTGGCCGGCCCGCCCGGCGTCGGCAAGACGTCGCTTGGCGAGTCTGTGGCACGCACTCTGGGCCGGAAGTTCGTCCGAGTGGCGCTCGGTGGCGTCCGGGACGAGGCCGAGATCCGCGGGCACCGACGCACCTACGTCGGCGCACTACCGGGCCGTATCGTGCGTGCCATCAAGGAGGCCGGGTCGATGAACCCGGTCGTGCTCCTCGACGAGGTCGACAAGGTCGGATCGGACTACCGAGGCGACCCAGCCGCTGCCCTGCTTGAGGTCCTGGACCCGGCGCAGAACCACACGTTCCGCGATCACTACCTGGAGCTGGACCTCGACCTGTCCGACGTGCTGTTCATCGCGACCGCCAACGTGCTCGAGACCATCCCGCCGGCGCTGCTGGACCGAATGGAACTCGTCACCATCGACGGGTACACCGAGGAGGACAAGGTCGCGATCGCCCGGGACTTCCTGGTCCCCCAGCAGTTGGAGCGCGCTGCGCTGACCCCCGAGGACGTCACGATCACCGAGAACGCGCTCCGCGAGATCGCCGCCAACTACACGCGGGAGGCCGGGGTACGCCAGTTCGAGAGGCTGCTGGCGAAGGCGTTCCGGAAGGCATCGCTGGGTGAGACTCCGGCGACCATCGACCTGGACGACCTGAAGGATCTGATCGGGCGACCGAGGTTCACTCCGGAGTCGCGGGAGCGTACTGCGGTCCCTGGTGTGGCGTCGGGATTGGCTGTCACCGGCATGGGTGGTGACGTCCTGTACGTCGAGGCGACCTCGGTCCCCGGCGACAAGCAGGGCCTGACCCTGACCGGTCAGCTGGGCGACGTCATGAAGGAGTCGGCGCAGATCGCGCTGTCGTGGGTACGCGCCCACGCCGACGAGCTCGGCATCGACCAGACGCTGTTGGACCGACCGATGCACGTGCACTTCCCGGCAGGCGCGGTCCCCAAGGACGGGCCGTCGGCCGGCGTGACGATGACGACCGCACTGGTCTCGCTGCTGACCGGCCGCCCGGTTCGCGCCGAGGTCGGCATGACCGGCGAGATCTCCCTGACCGGCCGGGTCCTGCCCATCGGAGGCGTGAAGCAGAAGCTGCTCGCCGCCCAGCGGGCCGGTTTGACCGAGGTGTTCCTCCCGCAGCGCAACGAGCCGGATCTCGACGACGTCCCGAAGGATGTCCTCGATGACGTGACCGTGCACCTGGTGTCCACCGTCGGCGCCATCCTCGACGACGCCCTCGAGCCGGCCACCGCCGAGGTCGCGACGGCAGCCTGACCCTCGAGCCTCTCCGGCACGTCAGCCCTGGGCAGGGAGTCGCCTCTGCCCAGGGCTTTGTGCTGGGTTACGGCAGGTAGTAGGTCGGGTTCGGCATCTTGACGGTTCGGTCGGCGTGGCCGCCGATCAGGTCGGAGAACTGGTCCCCGAAGTTGGCGATGATGTCGTAACCCTGGCTTTCGACGTAGGCCCGCACCGCGGACTTGTACTGGATGGTGCTGCAGTTGCCGGTCGGGTAGCAGGCTGTCCCGCCGTAGATCTGCTGCGGCGGGGTGGCCCCACTGGCCCACTTGGTGTAGTAGTTCGCGGGCGTGAAGTGCTGGTAGCCCACGTCGGCCAGGTTCTGGATCGTGGCCGTCCGCTGCGGGTCACGCCGCCCGGTGAGGCCGACGATCGTGCAGCCGGCGTCGCCGACCTTGTTGACCAGGTCGACCATGCCGGGAACCGCCGGGAACAACCGACCCTGAACCCACACGTCCTGCAGCGCGGGATCGAAGTTGAAGTGCATCGCGTTGTCTTCCATGTCGTAGGTCCACAGCGTGGTGTCGTCGGCGTCGAAAACCACCGCCGGCTGCTCACCGGCACGGACCTCTCGCTTGCACTGGTTGACCAGGCGGTTGGTGTTGTCGGCCTCGATCCCGGCGACCTCGGAGATGTAGGGCGAGCTCACCTTGTTCGAGATGCCGGCGCTGGTGGCGTTGTAGTAGGCACGGACCGTCGACTTGGCCGAGTCCATGTTCGGGATGCCCTCGCCACCCGCGGTCAGCCCGCTGGAGCCGTCCGGCTTCATCGTGAACTCGGTGCGCGGCGCCAGCTCGGGCTCGCTCACGCCCGGCAGGTTCGGACTCGGCAGGTAGTACGTCGGGTTGGGCAGCTTGAGCGACGCGTCGGCGAACCCGCCCTGCAGGTCGGACCACTGGTCGCCGATGTTGAGCACGATGTCGTAGCCGAGATCGTCCTCGATGTGCTTACGGGTGTAGGCCTTGTACTCGACCGTGGTGCAGGTGGAAACGCAGGAGACGTAGGACGGCTTGTTCGAGTCGGGACCGTCCCACTTGGTGTAGAAGTTGTCGGCGTTGAACTCGGTGTAGCCGACCTTCTCGAGGTTTCCGATGGTGGCGGCCTCCTGGACGAACCGGCGGCCGGTGATGCCGAAGATCGAGTAGCCCTTGGCCTCGGCGGCGGCCACGAACTCGGGCATGCCAGGCGTGGCCGGGAACCTCATCGGGAACACCCAGTCGTTGGCCTGCTTGACCGGGTCGAAGTTGAAGTGCATGTCGTTGTCTTCCATGTCGTACGTCCACAACGTCGTGTCGTCGGCATCGAAGACCAGCGCCTTGTGCTGCGCCGGGTTCACCTCGGGCAACGCGGCCAGCGTCTTGGCCTCGATCTCGGCCATCTCGGAGATGTAAGGCGAGCTGATCTTGTTCGCGATACCAGCGCTGCTGGCGTTGTAGTACGCGCGAATGGTCGCCTTGACCGAGTCGATGTTCGGGACGAACTCGCCCCCCGCGGTCAGCCCGCTGGAGCCGTCGGGCTCCATCACGAAGTGGGTCCTCGGCGCGAGTGCGGGACCCGGTTGGCCACCCTTGCCCGCGTTGGCCGGTGGAGCGAGCGCGACGGCGGTGGCACAAAGCAGTAGGGCCACCGCGGCCGTGCGGAGATAACGGTTTGCCATGTTCTGTCCCTTCCCGAAAATCGACGACCCGACGTTACGCCCAACATCGCCACCAGGCCTAGATCGGAACGCAACAAAATGGCGACGGCTCGTCACACCAGCGGCGCCGTACCCGCGAGGGACGACGCCACGGGGCGATGCGCGGTGTCGCGGTGGGGGTAGCGTCGACATATGTGGACCAGCTCACGCCCGCTCTGGTCGTCATCGGCGCGATCGTCGCGCTGGTCGTCCTGGGCTGGTGGTTCTTGCGTCATCGGCGCGATCTGGGCACGGCCGCCGACCGGACGACGTTTCGCGCGTTGCATACCGTCGCCCTCGCCTCGCCGCCGCTTCGGCAGGGCCTGACCGAGTCCAGCGCGGGGCGCGCGATCGGGTATCTGCGGACGCTCCTCGGAACACCGGCGGTCGCGCTCACCGACAGCAAGGGTCTGCTCGCGTGGGATGGCCGCGGTCACCACCACAGCGCCAATGTCGAGGTGCTGGCCGCGGTGGTCGTCGCCGACGGCAGTCCGACCGTCCGAAGCGGTGCCGACGTACGTTGCAACGACGTGGACTGCCCGCTGCGGCACGCGATCCTGTCGCCGCTCACGGTCGATGGCCGCGTGGTCGGCACGCTGCAGGCCTACACGACGGCAGCCTCGGCCGGCCTGGTCCGCGCCACCAACGAGGTCGCCCGGTGGGTTTCCGGCCAGCTGGAGCTCGCCGAGCTGGACCGGTCGCGTACCCGTCTCATGGAGGCGGAGGTCCGGGCGCTCCGGGCGCAGATCTCGCCGCACTTCATCTACAACTCGCTGACCGCGATCGCGTCATTCGTGCGCAGCGACCCAGAACGCGCCCGCGATCTGGTGCTGGAGTTCGCCGAGTTCACCCGCTATCTGTTCCGCCGGCAGCGCGAGTTCACGACCCTGGCCGACGAGCTCCGGTCGATCGAGCGGTATCTCGCGCTGGAACAGGCCCGGTTCGGCGATCGGCTCCACGTCACGCTCCGGATCGCGCCCGAGGTGCTCCCGGTCGCGATCCCGTTCCTGTGCCTGCAGCCGATCGTGGAGAACGCGGTCCGGCACGGGTTCGGCGGCAAGCTCGACGAGGGGCATGTGACGATCCATGCCGAGAACGACGGCATCGACTGCGTCATCACCGTCGAGGACGACGGCATCGGCGGCGAGCCCGATTCGGTACGGCGATCGCTGGCAGGGGAGGGCGACGCGATCGGTCTCGGCAACGTGGACGAGCGGCTGCGCAGCGTCTTCGGCGACGAGTACGGCCTGGTCGTCGAGACCGCTCCCGGAGCCGGCACGAAGGTGACCGTACGCGCGCCCAAGTACGCGGGGGGCGTCGACGCTTGAGACCTGTCACGCGACACCGGTACCGCAACTTCTGCGGTGGTCGTATTGTGCGAGACGATGACCGGCCCGCGTGACGGAGAGCAGTTGCGTGTGCTCGTCGTCGACGACGAGCCTCCCGCTGTGGACGACATCGCCTATCTGCTCGGTCAGGACGAGCGAGTCGGCGAGATCCTCACCGCACCCACGGCGATGGATGCGCTGCGCATTCTCGAGGACGAGCAGATGGACGCCTTGCTGCTCGACATCGCCATGCCCGGGCTCGACGGACTCGATCTGGCGCGCGTCCTGGCCCGGTTCAAGCGGCCCCCTCAGGTGGTGTTCGTGACGGCGCACGAGGACCACGCCGTCGAGGCGTTCGAGCTCGGTGCGATCGACTTCCTGCTCAAACCGGTGCGTGGGGACCGGATGCGCGAGGCCATCGGCCGGGTCATCGAGCATCATGGCGGCGCCGGCGAACTGGCCGACGACAGCAAGATGATTCCGGTCCAGCTCGGTGGAGTGACCCGATTCATCGCGCGGTCCGATGTCACGTATGTCGAGGCGCAGGGCGACTATGCGCGACTTCATACCGACGGGGGCAGCCATCTCATCCGGGTGCCACTGGCCACGTTGAGCGAGCGTTGGCGGACGGCGGGCTTCGTACGGGTGCATCGCCGGTTGCTCGTCGCGCTGCCGCACGTGACCGAGCTGCGCATGGAGGCCGGCCACTGCAGCGTGGTGGTCGGCGGTAACGTCCTGACCGTCAGCCGTCGGCATACGCGTGAGCTGCGCGACCTGCTCATGGGCGGTAGGGGCGGGGGAGGTCGGTCATGACGCAGTCCCCTCCTCGACGGGTCCGGATCACCAGCCCACGTACCGGTGTCCGCCGATCCCACCCGGTCGTCGTCGCTCATGAGATCAACGAGCAGACGCAGCTCGGCGAGGTCTACATGCGGTCGCTGGTGCGCAGCCAGCTTCGACTCGCGGTCGTGGTGCTCACGACGCTCGGCCTGTTCGTCGCGGGATTGCCGCTCGCGTTCCACTTCGCCCCGTCGCTTGCCGAGATCGAGGTCATGGGCCTTCCGGTGCCGTGGCTCGTGCTCGGCTTCGTGGTCTACCCGGCCTTCGTCTGCATCGGCTGGGTCTACGTCCGCCACGCCGAGCGCAACGAATCGCGGTTCGCCGAGTTGGCCGAGGTGTCCCCGGATTCGATCGACAAGCGGTACCGGGAGTGATCGAGCCTCGTGAACACGTCGTATGGAGTCGTCGCCGTGGCCCTGGTGACCGCGGCGACCATCCTGCTCGGAACGCTCGGCCTGCGTTTCAGCCGCACGACGAGTGACTTCTACGTCGCGTCTCGGAGCGCCGGACGGCTGTCGAACGCCTCGGCGATCGGCGGTGAGTACCTGTCGGCCGCGTCGTTCCTCGGCGTCGCCGGGCTTGTGCTGGCCTACGGCGTCGACATGTTGTGGTACCCGGTCGGCTGGACGGCCGGCTACCTGGTGCTGCTCACCCTGGTGGCGGCGCCGCTTCGCCGGTCCGGCGCGTACACCCTGCCGGACTTCGCGGAGGTCCGGCTCGAGTCGCTTCCGGTACGCAGGCTGGCGAGTGCCTTCGTCATCCTGATCAGCTGGCTCTACCTGATACCGCAGCTCCAGGGCGCCGGACTGACCCTACAGGTGATCGCCGGCGCTCCGGAGTGGGTCGGGATCGTCTTGGTGGGCGTGGTGGTGCTACTCAACGTGCTCTCCGGCGGCATGCGCAGCATCACGTTCGTCCAGGCCTTCCAGTACTGGCTGAAGCTGACCGCGTTGTTCGTACCGCTGCTGTTCCTGCTGGCGGCCTGGCGGGGCAACGAACCCGACGCGGGACGAGCCGCATTGCACGACCCGAACTGGCTGCTGCCGCTGCA
>DATFRX010000216.1:0-3313 GCA_035262905.1 Nocardioidaceae bacterium | reverse complement strand
TCCTTGGCCTGCTCGAACAGGTCGCGGACCCGGCTGGCCCCGACGCCGACGAACATCTCGACGAAGTCGGAGCCGGAGATGGAGTAGAACGGCACACCGGCCTCACCCGCGACCGCGCGGGCCAGCAGGGTCTTGCCGGTGCCGGGCTGGCCGTAGAGCAGCACGCCCTTGGGGATCTTGGCGCCGACGGCGTGGAACTTCGCCGGCTCGGCGAGGAACTCCTTGATCTCCTGCAGCTCCTCGACGGCCTCGTCGACGCCGGCGACGTCGTTGAACGTCGTCTTCGGCATGTCCTTGGAGATCAGCTTGGCCCGCGACTTGGCGAACTGCATCACCCGGCCGCCGCCGCCCTGGACGTGATTGATCAGGAACAGGATGAGCAGGAAGATCAGCACGAACGGGAGCAGGTTGATCAGCAGGCTGCCGAGGATGCTCGGCTTCGGCACCTCGACGTTGAAGGTCTCGATCTTGCCGGCCTGCTGCTCTTCCTCGACCTTGTTGACCAGCTGGACGCCCTGGTCACCGAGCCAGTTGGCCTGGACCTGGGAACCGTCGTCGAGCGTGGCCCGGATCTCCTGGTCGCCCTCGATGAAGGTGATCTCCTTGACCGACCCGTCGTCGATGTGATGCACCATCTCGGCGGTGTCGATGCTCTTGTAACCGGAGCTCGACGAGACGTACTGCAAGATTCCGAGCACGGCAAAGACACCAAGCACGATCCAGAGCCAGGGCCCTCTAAAGATTCGTCTCACGTCCATGCTCGGGGTCGAAACCCCGGTCCTCCTACCACTTCCCGGAGCGAACCGGTCGATCCCGGTCGCTGACACTGCGTCACCAGACGCTACACATACTCAACGAACGAGACGCCTGGCTGTGTTCCCCCATCGTCGCGTACCGAGGTGATGTAGCGCACCCCGCGGTGGCTCGTCCGGCTCGAATCGGACACCTTCGCCAGGTGGGTCAGGTGTAGACGTGCGGAGCCAGGGTCGCGATATCGCGGAGATTGCGATACTTCTCAGCGTAGTCAAGTCCGTAGCCAACCACGAACTCGTTGGGGATGTCGAAGCCGACGTAGCGGACGTCGACATTGCGCTGCAGCGCGTCGGGCTTGCGAAGCAGGGCGCAGATCTCGACCGACGCCGGGCCGCGGGACTCGAGATTGGACACCAGCCAGGACAGCGTGAGCCCGGTGTCGACGATGTCCTCGACGATCAGCACGTGCCGGTCGATGATGTCGGTGTCGAGGTCCTTGAGGATCCGTACGACGCCGGACGACGTGGTGCCCGAGCCGTAGGACGAGATCGCCATCCAGTCCATCTCGACGTGCCGCTCCAGCTCTCTGGCCAGGTCGGCCATCACCATCACGGCCCCGCGGAGGACGCCCACGAGCAGGAGGTCCTTGCCCTCGTAGTCGTGGCTGATCTGGTCCGCGATCTCACGGATCCGGCGTCGCACCTGCTCCTCCGAGATCAGCACCTTCTGCAGGTCGTCCGCCAGGTACGAAGCGTCCACCGGGCCAGCCTGCCACACGAAAGCGAATCAGTTCCGAACGAGTCGGATCCGGCTCTCGACACGGCGAGCTCCGACCCTGCCGGGCAGGTCGACGCCGTGCTGACCGTGCCAGTCGGTGAGCAGGCGGTCCAGGGCGGCGACATGCCCTGCCGTCAGATCGGTCCCGGGACAGCCGGCGGCCAGGGCTGCCTGTCGCAGCACCCTGGTGCGCAGCGCAGCCGGCGCCGTCGCCAGGGCAGTCGCGTCGAGAGCGCCTTCGGAGTCGGTCACCGCGGTCGCGAGCTCGGTGGCCAGCGTGTCGAGCAGATCGGCGTCGGCCCGGGCCAGGGTCGCCGTCCGCGCCAGTGCCTCGGCGACGCCCGGTCCGAGCTCGGTCTCCAGCGCCGGGAGCAGTCGGGTCCGCACCCGTACCCGCTGCAGCGCCTCGTCGCGGTTGTGCGGGTCCTCCCACCAGGACAGCCCCTGCGCCCGGCACACCGCCTCGGTCTGTGACCTGCGGAGTCCGAGGAACGGCCGCCGCCACAGTCCGTCGCAGGGCGCGATGCCGGACAGCGACCGCGATCCCGAGCCGCGGGCCAGGCCCAGGAGGACCGTCTCGGCCTGGTCGTCGAGGGTGTGGCCGAGGAGTACGGCGGCTGCACCATGCTCGGTCGCGGCCGCGCGCAGCGCTTCCCGTCGTGCAGTCCGGGCGGCTGCCTCGGGACCTCCGGCACCGGTGACCTCGACCCGGCGTACCTCGACCGGGTCGGCTCCGAGGTCACGGGCCTGGCCGGCGGCGGTCGCCGCGACATCGGCGGACTCGGCTTGGAGCCCGTGGTCCACCACGACGGCGCCGCAGCCCAATCCGGCTCGCGGCGCTTCGAAGCAGGCGGCCGACAGCAGCGCGAGCGAGTCGGCACCGCCGGACAGCCCGACGAGCACCATCGCGCCCGGATCGAGGTCGCTCAGCGCGTCGCGTACCGCTCGGCGGGCGTCCGCCACCACCGGCTCGAGCCGGGGCCGGGACGCGCCGTCGGCGGCCATGAGATCACCCGTGTACGCGGTGCAGCCACGCCTCGGGATCCTCGATCTCCTTGGCGCTGGGCAACTGCTCCGGGCTCGTCCACACCGCGTTGAAGCCGGTCATGCCGACCCGGTCGACGATCGCGTTGACGAAGGCGGCGCCGTCGGAGTACTGCCGCATCTTGGCATCGAGTCCAAGCAGCCGGCGTAGCACCCGGTCGGCCGGGGAGCGGCCCTTGCGGCGCTTGTCGAAGCGGCTACGGATAGTCGCCACCGACGGCACCACCGACGGTCCGACGCCGTCCATCACGACGTCGGCATGCCCCTCGAGCAGCGACATCACCGCGGTCACCCGGTCGATGACGGCCCGCTGCTCCGGGCTGGTGAACAGGTCGAGCAGGGATCCGCCGGAGCCGCCGCGCACGACCTCGGTGAACCGCCGAAGGCCCTCGGCCAGCATGCCGCGCAGGTGCTCCGGGTCGACGTCGGTGGCTTCGACGAAAGCGCCGATCTCCGAGAGCAGGTGGCCCCGCAGCCAAGGCACGGCGGTGAACTGGACCCGGTGGGTCTCCTCGTGGAGGCACACCCACAGCCGGAAATCGGCGGGCGGCACGTCCATCTCCTGCTCGGCGGCGACGATGTTGGGTGCCACCAGCAGCAGCCGGCCGGGCCGATCACCGGCGTCAGCCGGGCCACCGAACGGGTCGAACTGCCCCAGCACCTTGTGCGACAGAAATGCCAGCAAGGCCCCGGCCTCGGCCCCGGTGACCCGGGCTCCGACATTGCCGGCCATCCCGAC
>DATFRX010000215.1:0-12004 GCA_035262905.1 Nocardioidaceae bacterium | reverse complement strand
GTGACGTTCGAGGAGCTCGGCGGTGCCCGGGCCCACAACACCAAGTCCGGCAACGCGCACTACATGGGCGCCGACGAGGAGGACGCGCTCGACTACGTTAATGCCCTGCTGTCGTACCTGCCGCCAAACAACCTCGACGAGCCGCCGACCTACGCCGCGCCGGCGATCGACGAGTTCACCGACACCGACTACGCCCTCGACACCCTCGTACCCGATTCGCCGAACCAGCCGTACGACATGCACGCCGCCATCGAGGCCGTGCTCGACGACGGCGAGTTCCTCGAGGTGCATGCCATGTTCGCGCCGAACATCGTGGTCGGGTTCGGCCGGGTCGAGGGGCATCCGGTCGGTGTCGTCGCGAACCAGCCGCAGCACTTCGCCGGCACCCTGGACATCGACGCGTCGGAGAAGGCGGCCCGCTTCGTCCGTACCTGCGACGCCTTCAACCTGCCCGTGCTGACCTTCGTCGACGTGCCGGGCTTCCTCCCGGGCACCGACCAGGAGTGGAACGGCATCATCCGGCGGGGCGCGAAGCTGATTTACGCCTACGCCGAGGCGACCGTGCCGCTGATCACGGTCATCACCCGCAAGGCCTACGGCGGCGCCTACGACGTCATGGGGTCGAAGCACCTCGGCGCCGACATGAACATCGCCTGGCCGACGGCCCAGATCGCCGTGATGGGTGCCCAGGGCGCGGTCAACATCCTCTACCGGGGCGAGCTGGCCGAGGCCGACGACCCGGAGACGCGGCGGACCGAGCTGATCACCGAGTACGAGGACACGCTCGCGAATCCGTACATCGCAGCCGAACGCGGCTACATCGACGCCGTCATCCCGCCGCACGAGACCCGGCTCGAGATCGTTCGCTCGCTCCGGCTGCTGCGCACCAAGCGCGAGACCCTGCCGCCCAAGAAGCACGGGAACATCCCGCTATGACCGATTCTCCCGACGCTCGGCCGCTGCTGCGGGTGGTGAAGGGCGATCCCACGCCGGAGGAGCTGGCCGCCCTGGTCGCGGTCGTGTCGGCTCGGCGGGCGGGTGTCGCCGATCCCACGCCGCGACGCCGACCGCTGTGGGGTCACCCGTCGGCTGCCATGCGCCGCCCCCACCGTGCCGGGCCCGGCGCCTGGCGCGCCTCGTCGCTGCCGCGCTGAGGCCCACGGGCCGCACTGACGCGCCCGACTCGACCCCACCCGGAATGTTGGCGTGAAACTGCGGGTTCCGCGCAGAGTTGGTGCAACTTTGCGCCAACACTCGGTGCCCGACGCCGACGCCCGCCGGAAACCGATCTGGCTCGGAAGGCAACCGGTGGGCCGGGTCAAAACGTCTTCTCTACACCAGCAGTAGCCACGCTTTCGGCATTGTCCGGATGGGGTGACGTGAACTGCGAGGCACGCTGGGTACAGGTAGGTACTTCCGACCGGGGTGGGTGCGGAGGAGGACTAGGGGTTGGCTGCTGTCATCGAAAGGCAGGACGGGCGACTCTCCGGAGTCGCGACGTCCGAGCGGGTGGGCCGTACTGCGGCCGGCCGAATCCGCGCCGCCGTCCTGGGACCGACGGGCCTACTCGTCGGCCTGACGGCGATCGGCGCGACGTTCATCTTCTGGCTCGTCCACCGGGCGCTGATCGACGACGCGTACATCACCTTGACCTACGCCCGCACCCTCGCCGAGCACGGCCAGTGGGGAATGCTCCCAGGTCACGAGGCCAACAGCGCCACCTCGCCGCTCAACGTCCTCCTCCTCGGCGGACTCACCGTGATCGTCGGCGACCCGGTCGTGGCACTCGGCGTGCTCTACGTGCTCACCTGCGTCGCGCTCGCGATCGCGCTGCGCGGTCTCGGCCAGGCGCTGGGACTCGGCTACCGGGTGGCCGTGTTCGGTACGCCGATCCTCGTCGCCAGTCCGCTGCTGGCCTCGACGATCGGGCTCGAGACGATGCTCGTCGTCACCGGGATGGCCTACCTCGCCTGGGCCTGTGCCAGCGGCAACGCGACGATGGCGGGTCTGGTCGCCGGCATCATGCTCTGGCTGCGGCTCGACTCCGTGGTGGTCGCCGGCATCCTCGTCCTCGGCACCCCGCTGCTGTGGCGCCGGCTGATCCGGATCGCGGCGCTGACGATCGCGGTCGTCCTCCCGTGGCTGGTGTTCAGCTGGCTCGTGCTCGGCTCGGCTATCCCGGACACGCTGGTGATCAAGCAGGACGATCCCTGGGGCCAGTTCGTGATGGGTCTCCAGAATAGGTACTACCCGCCGTACCCGTGGGTGATCACCGGCGTGTACGTCATCGGCGGCATCGGTCTGCTGGCGGCACTGACCTGGCCGTTGTGGCGGCAACGAGGCGTCGGCGCCAGCTCGGTCGTGCCCGCACTCGTGGTCGCCGGGGCGGCGTACTTCGGCCTGATGTGGCAGCTCAACATCCCGCCGTTCTTCTGGTACTACGCGCCCACCTTCGCGGCCCTCGCGATCGCCGCCGCAATCGGGCTCGCTGCCCTCAGCGGTCCGAGATTCGGCGCCGACGTCCGGGCCGGCGCGGCGACGGTCGGATGCGCGCTGATCGTCCTGACCCTGGTCCCGTGGTGGAACCTCGCCACCGCGCACGCCCCGCTTCGCGAGATGCCGATCCATGGCAACTGGGCACTACCCGGCCAGTACGCCAAGATCGGCCGCCAGCTGCACGACATCGTCGGTGACACGCCGGTCCATAGCCCGGGCGAGGTCGGCGCGCTGGCCTACTTCTGCCGCTGCACGATCATCGACCGGTTCAGCGACCGGGCGCTCCTGGTCGATCCGATCAAGCAGGCCCGCCACGAGAGCTGGCTCTATCGGCTCAACTACGACGGCCTCGACCTGAGAGACCTCGAACCGGTCAAGCCGGGCTACTGGCTGGTCTGGGAGCCGGGACCCGATCGGACCGGTCGAGGCTGGAACACGACCGGGCTGGCCGGCAGCAAACGCGCCCACGGACATCTCGCCCTGCTCACGCAGTTCCCCGGCAAGGTCGATCAGAAGGTCGACCATCAGCCCCCCGACCAGCCAGGATCCACTTTCGAGACGGCCAGGGACGGTAGCCTCCCATGACGACACATTCAGTCGATCCCTCGCTCGACGTGACGAACCAGGACCCGATGTCGCCGGACCGCCAGCCGATGGGACCCCCGATGCTTCGCGCGCTCCGGCCGCGGCAGTGGGTCAAGAACCTCCTGGTGGTCGCGGCGCCACTGGCCGCCGGCACCCTCGACGAGGGCAGTGTCGCCGTCAACACGGCGCTGGCCTTCGTCACCTTCTGCCTGGTCGCCTCGGCGGTCTATCTGGTCAACGACGTCGCCGACGCGGACGAGGACCGGCGCCACCCGACCAAGCGGCGCCGCCCGATCGCGGCCGGCGAGATCACCACCCGGACCGCACTCGCGACGGCGGCGGTGCTGCTGGTCGCCGGGCTGGCGCTCGCGTACGCCGTCGACCCGTGGCTCGGACTCACGGTCACCGTGTACGTCGCGGTTCAGGTCGCCTACACGTTCGGCCTCAAGGACCAGCCCGTCATGGACCTCGCCGCGGTCGCGTCCGGCTTCCTGCTGCGGGCGATCGCCGGCGGTGCTGCGAGCGGGATCTACCTGTCGCCCTGGTTCCTGCTGGTCGCGTCCTTCGGCTCGCTGTTCATGGTGGCTGGCAAGCGCTACTCCGAGATCCACGCCATCGGCGCCGAGGCAGGCACCCGACGGTCCCTGGAGTTCTACTCCGAGTCTTACCTGCGGTTCGTCTGGGGCATGGCGGCGTCGGTGACCGTCGTGGGCTACAGCCTGTGGGCCTTCGACCAGGCCACCGACGGCGGCTTCGTCTGGGAAGAGGTCTCGGTCGCGCCGTTCGTGCTGGCCTTGCTCCGCTACGCCGTCGACATCGACCGCGGCGCCGCCGGTGCGCCGGAGGACATCGTCTACAGCGACCGGGTGCTGCAGGTCCTGGGCGGGGCCTGGATCGTCACGGTGGTCCTCGGCGTCTGGCAACGCTGACCGTCTGGCAACGTTGACCTACGTGACGACCGAGGTGGTACGCCGCGCGCTGACCGGCTGGGGTCGGACCGCACCCACCGTCGCCGGAGTGGCCGATACAAGATCGGTCGACGACGTCGTCGACGCGGTGCGCTCGGCGCCGGAGCGCGGTGTCATCGGCCGCGGACTCGGACGCAGCTACGGCGACGCGGCGCAGAATGCCGGCGGCGTCGTCGTGGACCTGACCGGCCTCGACACGGTGCACCGGATCGACCCGGACGCGGCCACGGTGGACGTCGCCGCAGGCGCCGATCTCGACACGCTGATCCGTCGCCTGCTGCCCCTCGGCCTGTGGATCCCGGTGCTGCCGGGCACCAGACAGGTCACCGTCGGCGGGGCGATCGCGGCCGATGTCCACGGCAAGAACCACCATGTCGACGGCAGCTTCGGCGCCCATGTCACGCGGCTCGACCTGGTGACGGCCGACGGTGCGGTCCGCAGCTGCACGCCGGACGGTCCGGAGGCCGACCTGTTCTGGGCCACCGTCGGCGGAATGGGTCTGACCGGCGTCGTCGTACGAGCCGAGCTGCGACTGAAGCGCGTCGAGTCGGCCTACTTCGCAGTCGACACCGAGCGGGCCGGCGACCTGGACGACCTGATGGACCGGCTCGACCGCGACGACGCCGGCTATCCGTACTCAGTCGCCTGGTTCGACTCGGTCACCACCGGGAGCCGGCTCGGCCGGGCCGTCATCACGCGCGGCCGCTCGGCACGGGCCGACGAGCTCCCGGCCAAGCTCCGGCGCGATCCGCTGCGGTTCGACGCCACGGCGATCGCGACCGTGCCGCCCGGCATCCCCGGCGGGCTGCTCAACCGGGTCAGCGCCCGGGCGTTCAACGAGGTGTGGTTCCACAAGGCGCCGGCCCACCGGCAGGGCGAGATCCAGGACATCACGACGTTCTTCCACCCGCTGGACGTCGTGTCCGCGTGGAACCGGGCGTACGGCCCGCACGGTTTCTGTCAGTACCAGTTCGTCGTGCCGTACGGCGCCGAGGAGGCGCTGCGCATGGCGGTCCGCCGGATCGCCCGCTCCGGCCACGTGTCGTGTCTCAACGTCCTGAAGCGGTTCGGGCCGGGCAACCGGGCGCCGCTGTCGTTCCCGACCGCCGGCTGGACGCTCGCGGTGGACATCCCGGCCCGACCTGGGCTGGATCGGCTGTTCGATCTCCTCGACGAGCTCGTCCTCGACGCCGGCGGGCGGGTCTACCTGGCCAAGGACGCCCGGCTGCCGGCGGCGGCGTTCGCCCGGATGTATCCGCGCCTCGACGAGTTCCGCGCGGTGCGGCGGATGGTCGATCCGGACGGAGTGTTCCGGTCCGATCTGGCCCGGCGGCTCGACCTGTGACGGCCGGCTCGGCAGAGTTGTCAGCGCCACGTTGCCCTCTGGCGCAACATAGGGCTGACAACGCGAAGGAGAAGTCGACATGGTGATCGACGCCTTGGGGATGCCGCAGTCGCTGCTGCTGTTCGGCGGTACGTCCGACATCGCGGTCGCGGTCGCGAGGGAGTACGCCAGTCGCCGCCCGCTGCGGGTCGTACTCGCGGCTCGACCGTCGCCGCTTCGAGACGGCACGGTCGCCGCGCTGGACTCCGCCGGCTGCACCGTCGAGCCACTGGACTTCGAGGCGACCCGCCCCGAGACGCATCAGGCGCTCGTGGAGCAGGCCGCGGCCGGCGGAGACATCGACGTCGCGATCGTGGCGCAGGGTCTGCTCGGCGATGCGGAGCAGGCGTGGACCGATTCGGCGGCCGCAATCCAGCTCGCCCAGGTCAACTACGTCAGTGCGGTCTCGTGCGGCGTGGCATTGGGCGCGCAGGTCCGGCGCCAGGGGCATGGCGTCATCGTCGCCATGTCGAGTGTCGCCGGCGAACGCGCCCGACGGTCCAACTTCGTCTACGGCTCGACCAAGGCCGGTCTGGACGCGTTCTACAGCGGGCTCGGCATGGCGCTTGGCGAGTACGGCGGGCGGGTGCTCGTCGTACGACCCGGGTTCGTCCGCTCCAAGATGACCGAGGGGATGTCCACGCCGCCGATGTCGACGACCCCGGAGGCCGTCGCGGACGCCATCGTCGAGGGCATCGCGTCGGGGGCCGAGGAGATCTGGGTGCCGAAGTCGATGCATGCCGTCATGTCCGGCGTCCGCCATCTGCCCAAACCCATCTTCCGGCGGCTGCCGTTTTGACCAACGGACAGACGCTCAGCCAGGTCCGCCGGTTCGTCGTCGTCGGTGGACTCGCCGCCGTCCTCGACTACGGCAGCTACCGGCTCCTGCTGCTCGCCAGCGTGCCGATCGACCCGGCCAAGGCGGTCGGCTTCGTGCTCGGCACGACGCTGTCGTACCTGCTCAACCGCTCCTGGACGTTCGGCGCCGCAGAGCGGGCCCATGTGGTCGGCCGGTTCGCGGCGCTCTACCTGGTGACGCTGGTGATCAACGTGGCGGTCAACGCTGCGTTCGTACGCCTGCTCGACGGTATGACCGGCCGGATCACGATCGCCTGGCTGATCGCCCAGGGCGTCGCGTCCACGCTGAACTTCGTCGGCATGCGCTATCTGGTGTTCCCGGCTCGACCGACGGCGGAGGAGGCCCCTCGTGACTGAGGCCGGCTTCCGGATCGTGCTCGCCTCGGCGTCGCCGGGCCGGCTGGCGACGCTGCGCCGGGCGGGTGTCGACCCCGAGGTGATCGTGTCCGGCGTCAACGAGGACCGGGTCACGGCGGAGTCGCCGAAGGCCCTGGTCGAGACGCTGGCGCAGCTGAAGTGTCGCGACGTCGCCGACCGGCTCGACATCGGGAGCGAGACGCTGGTGATCGGCGGCGACTCGATGCTCGAGCTCGACGGCGAGCTGCACGGCAAGCCCGGGTCGGCCGAAGCGGCGACCGCCGCCTGGCAGTCGATCCGCGGCCGCGACGGCATCCTTCACTCCGGCCTCTGCATCCAGCGACTCACTGCCGATCCCGAGGCCGAACGGGTCCGCGAAGCGACCGGCGTGGCCTCGACGACCATCCACTTCGGCGACCCGTCCGACGCCGAGATCGCCGCCTACGTCGCGACCGGCGAACCCCTCCAGGTCGCGGGCGCCTTCACGATCGACGGCCTCTGCGGTCCGTTCATCCGCGGCGTCGAGGGCGATCCGCATGCCGTCGTCGGCCTCAGCCTCCCGCTGATGCGCGATCTGCTGCTCGAGCTCGACGTGCAATGGCCGGCGCTATGGGCGTAACGCGCGTGGCGGCACTCCTACTGGCGTCGGCCCTGCTGGCCGCCGGCTGCGGAGGCGACGACGGCGCGGAGGAGCCGGCCACCGACGTCGGCGATTCGATCACGGTCAGCAGTTCCGCGTTCGAGGCGGACCAGCCGATCCCGGTCAAGTACACCTGCGACGGCGACTCGGTCTCGCCGCCGCTGGCCTGGGACGGCGTACCCGACGACGCCAAGGCCGTCGCCCTCGTGGTCGACGATCCGGACGCGCCGGGCGGCACGTACGTCCACTGGATCGTCCTCGACATCGCACCGGCGACGACCTCGGTCGCCGAAGGGTCCGTCCCGACTGCCGGCGTCCAGGCGACCAACTCCAACGGCGACGCTTCGTACGGCCCGCCGTGTCCGCCGAGCGGCACCCACCACTATCGGTTCACCGTCTACGCCCTCGACGCCCCGACCGGCCTGTCCGAGGGCGCCGGCACGGACGACGCACTGGCCGCGATCGACGACCACGCCGTGGCCCGAGGCCGGCTGATCGGCACGTACTCCCGCGACTGACCGGCTCGAAAGGCCATTGACCCTCACCCGGCGCGACCCGGACCATGAGAGTTCGAATCGCCGCGCGCGGCGGTGACGACGGGAGTGGGCAATGGCAACCGTGAAGATCGCAGCTGTGCAGGCGGCGTACGAGCTGATGGACCAGAAGGCGACGCTGTCCAAGGCGATCGGCCTCCTCGAGCAGGCCGCCGCCGACGGCGCCGAGATCGTCGTGTTCCCGGAGGTGTTCATCCCCGGAACTCCGATCTGGATCGACTCGGTCCCGATCTGGGACGGCGACGCGGACTGGTACTCGATGCTGGTCGACCAGGCCGTTGTCGTTCCGGGCCCGGTCACCGAGGCACTGGGCGCGGCAGCCCGCGACACCGGGACGTACATCGTGATCGGGGTCGACGAGCGCGAGCCCAACAGCGGCACGATCTACAACGCCAACCTGTACTTCGGACCCGATGGGACGCTGCTGGGCAAGCACCGCAAGCTCATGCCCACCGGGTCCGAGCGCACCGTGTGGGGCATGGGCGACGGCTCCACCCTGCCGATCGTCGACACGCCGTACGGCCGGCTGTCCGGGCTGACCTGCTGGGAGAACTACATGCCGCTGGCCCGGTTCCATCTCTATGCCCAGGGCGTCGACATCTGGACCGCGCCGACGCTGGCGACCGGCGATGGATGGGTCGCCACGATGCGGCACATCGCCCGCGAGGGACGGTGCTACGTCGTGGGCGTCAACCCGTGTGTCCATGTCGACCAGATCCCGGAGAGCTTCCCGCACCGCGACCGGGTCTGGGACCGCGAGCACCACGGCGAATGGGTCGAGGAGGGCAACACGGTGATCGTGGATCCGAACGGGGAGATCCTGGCCGGGCCGGCCCGTGAGAAGGAGACCATCCTGACCGCGGAGGTCGACCTGTCGGCGGTTCGGGCCGCGCACCGGCTGTTCGATCCGACCGGGCACTACAACCGGCCGGACGTCTTCCAGCTCACCGTCGACACCCGCCCGCGGTCCGCGGTGACCGTGGTGGGCCCTCCTGCGGACCCGTCGGTAGAGCCGGACTGACCCACACCCGTACCGCTGGGGGTAGGTCACTCGACCGGGAGGCCGAGCCCTCTCGCGATGACGATGCGCTGCACCTCGGAGGTGCCCTCGCCGATCTCGAGGATCTTCGCGTCGCGGTAGAACCGGGCCACGGAGTACTCCTCCATGAAGCCGTAGCCGCCGAAGACCTGGGTCGCGACCCGGGTCGCAGTCACCGCCGACTCGGTGGCATAGAGCTTCGCGATCGACGCGGCCTGCTTGAACTCGGTGGCCGACGCCCCGGCGTCCTTGAGCGCCGCCGCCTTGTAGACCAGGCCTCGGGCCGCCTCGGCCATCACGGCCAGGTCGGAGATCTGGAACGCGATCCCCTGCTTCCGGCCGATCGGGACGCCGAAGGTCTGCCGCTCCCCCGCGTACTGGATCGACATCTCCAGGCAGGCCTCGATGCAGCCGAGAGCCAGCGCCGCGATGGCGACCCGGCCGTCGTCGAGCGTGGCGAGGAACTGCGCGAAGCCACGGCCGCGGGCACCGAGTAGGTGGTCCTCGGGCACCCGGGCGTCGGTGAAGGTCAGCGGGTGGGTGTCGGAGCAGTGCCAGCCGAGTTTGTTGTACGCGGGCTCGGCTACGAATCCCTCGGTGCCGGCCGGAACCAGGATCGACGAGACCTCCGCCGACCCGTCCGGATTGGTGCCAGTGCGCGCCGTGACGGTCACGACCGACGTCATCGACGAGCCCGAGTTGGTGATGAACTGCTTCGACCCGTTGATCACCCACTGGCCGTCGACCAGGTCGCCCTTGGTGCGCGTGTCACCGGCGTCCGATCCCGAGGCCGGCTCGGTCAGTCCGAACCCAGCGAGCGCCTGGCCGGCCACCAGGTCCGGGAGCCAGCGCTCCTTCTGCACCTTGCTGCCGAAGTTCAGGATCGGGTTGATGCCGAGCCCGACCGCGCTCTCGAGCGTGATGCCGATGCCCTGGTCGACCCGGCCGATCTCCTCGATCGCGACGCAGAGGCTGGTGAAGTCGCCGGCGCCGCCGTACTCCTCCGGCGCGGTCAGCCCGAACAGTCCGAGATCGCCCATCTTGCGTACGACGTCGATCGGGAAGTGGTGCTTCTCGTCCCATTCGGCGACGTCCGGTGCGATCTCGGCACGGGCGAAGTCGCGCACACTCTGACGAAACTCCTCGTGCTCGCGGGACAGCACGAAACTCATACTGGTCGGCCTTCCGTCTCGCGATTCGGTCATTCTCAACCTATCTCGACAGCAGCCCCGGTGCGCACCGGTCATCAGCTCCACGTTGCTCCTGGAGCCACAGAGTGCTGACAACGCCGAGGTCCGGGCGCCTTAGACTCGGCAGGCAGCCGACTCGGACAGGAGACGACGCGTGGCCGGAGTGGAGCAACGACGACTGTCGAAGGTGCTGGTCGCCAATCGGGGCGAGATCGCCGTGCGGGTGATCCGGGCCTGCCAGGACGCCGGTCTCGGGAGCGTCGCCGTCTACGCCGACGCGGACCGCGACGCCCTCCACGTGCGGCTCGCCGACGAGGCGTACTCCCTCGACGGCGCGACCCCGGCCGACTCCTACCTGTCGATCGAGAAACTGCTCGACGTGGCGAAGCAGTCCGGTGCCGACTCGGTGCATCCCGGCTACGGGTTCCTCGCCGAGAACGCCGGCTTCGCCGAGGCGGTGATCGACGCCGGGCTGGTCTGGATCGGCCCGCCGCCGGCCGCGATCGAGGCGCTCGGCGACAAGGTCCGGGCCCGTCACATCGCCGAGAAGGTCGGCGCGCCACTGGTTCCGGGAACTCCCGATCCGGTGTCCGGTGCCGACGAGGTGATCGCGTTCGCGAGCGAGCACGGGCTCCCGGTGGCGATCAAGGCGGCCTTCGGCGGCGGTGGCCGCGGCCTCAAGGTGGCCCGCACGATGGACGAGCTGGCCGAGCAGTACGAGTCGGCGGTACGCGAGGCGACGGCGGCCTTCGGGCGTGGTGAGTGTTTCGTCGAGCGCTACCTCGACAAGCCGCGCCACGTCGAGACCCAGTGCCTCGCCGATCAGCACGGCAACGTCGTCGTCGTGTCGACCCGCGACTGCTCGCTGCAGCGGCGGCACCAGAAGCTGGTCGAGGAGGCGCCGGCGCCGTTCCTGTCCGAGGCGCAGATCCAGACGCTTTACGACTCGAGCAAGGCGATCCTGAGCGAGGCGTCGTACGTCGGCGCCGGCACCTGTGAGTTCTTGGTCGGCCAGGACGGCACCATCTCGTTCCTCGAGGTCAACACCCGGCTCCAGGTGGAGCACCCGGTCACCGAGCAGGTCACCGGCCTCGATTTGGTCCGTGAGATGTTCCGGATCGCGGCCGGCGAGGTGCTCGGCTACGAGGACCCGGAGATCAGCGGCCACTCGATCGAGTTCCGGATCAACGCCGAGGACGCCGGCCGCAACTTCCTCCCCGCACCGGGCACCCTGACCCGCTGGCACGCGCCGTCCGGGCCCGGCATCCGGCTGGACGGCGGCTACGACCAGGGCGAGACCGTCCCGGGGGCGTTCGACTCGCTGGTGGCCAAGCTGATCGTGTCCGGCACGTCCCGGGAGCAGGCGCTGCAGCGGTCCCGGCGGGCCCTGGCGGAGTTCGTCGTCGAGGGCATGCCGACCGTGATCCCGTTCCACCGCTCGGTCGTCGACGACCCGGCGTACATCGGCGACGGCGAGTCGTTCGGCGTCTACACGTCGTGGATCGAGACCGAGTACGACAACCGGATCCCGCCGTACGACGGGACGACCGAGACCGCCGAACCCGCCGAGCGCGAGCGCGTGACGGTCGAGGTCGGCGGCAAGCGGCTCGAGGTGGTGCTTCCGGCCGACCTGGCCCGCGCGTCCGGGCCGGCCGCGGCCGCCAAGCCGGCGAAGCGGGCCGCCAAGAAGGCCGCCGCGGCCGCCGGTGGTGACACGCTCGCCTCGCCCATGCAGGGCACGATCGTGAAGGTCGCGGTCGAGGACGGTCAGCAGGTTGCCGAGGGCGATCTGGTCGTGGTGCTCGAGGCGATGAAGATGGAGCAGCCGCTCTATGCCCACAAGGCGGGCACGATCGCCGGCCTGACCGCCGAGGTCGGAGCGACGGTCGCCAACGGCGCGGCGCTGTGCCGGATCGAGGACTGACCGCAGCTA
>DATFRX010000214.1:0-17785 GCA_035262905.1 Nocardioidaceae bacterium | reverse complement strand
GGCGTCTCGACGGTCGTCACGACGCCACCTCGCTGTCGCTCGGCGCGGCCGTGACAAGCGTGCTGCGTCGAATTGTCCGCTCGCTTCGCTCGCTCACGCCGGCGCCCCCTCCTCCTCGGCGACGATCACCCGGATCAGGTCGTCATCGCTGACCACGCCCAACAGCTCGCCGTTGTCCATGACCCGGATCGGATGGTCGGACGCGAGGCCTTCGCGGGCGGCGTCGCGAACCACGACGCTCGGCTTCATGACCGGGCCGTCCAGCAACTCGTCGTCGGCCGGCGGCCGCATCACCCATTTGAGCGTCACGACGTGCGACCGGGGCACGTCGCTGACGAAGTCGCGGACATAGTCGTCGGCCGGTGCGGCCACGATCTCGTCCGGCGTGCCGAGCTGGATCAGCTTGCCGTCGCGCATGATGAGGATCCGGTCGCCGAGCTTGAGCGCCTCCTGCAGGTCGTGGGTGATGAACACCATGGTCTTCCCGACCTCTTCGTGCAGCCGGATGACCTCGTTCTGCATGTCGCGCCGGATCAGCGGGTCGAGGGCCGAGAACGGCTCGTCGAACAGCATCAGGGCCGGGTCGACCGCGAGCGCCCGGCCGAGGCCGACGCGCTGCTGCATACCGCCGGACAGCTGGTCGGGGTAGGAGTTCTCGTTGCCGGCCAGACCCACCAGGTCGAGGATCTCGGCCGCCTTCGCCTGGCGCTCGGACTTGCGTACGCCGCGAATCTCCAAGCCGTACGCGACGTTGTCGATCACGCGGCGGTGCGGCAGCAGCCCGAAGTGCTGAAACACCATCGCGACGTGATTGCGGCGCAGGTCGCGCAGCTGCGAGTCGGACATGGCGCGGATCTCGTCGCCCTCGATCTCGACGCTGCCGGACGTCGGCTCGATCAGCCGGATCAGACACCGTACGAGCGTCGACTTGCCCGAACCGGACAAGCCCATGACGACGAAGACCTCGCCGGGAGCGACGTCGAACGACATGTCGCGTACCGCGGCGACGCAGCCGGTCTGCTCCCGCAGCTCACGCGGGGACAGCTCGGCGTACTCGCTGCCCGGGATCGTCGACGCCTTCGGGCCGAACACCTTCCACAAGTTGTCGACCTTCACGGCGGATTCGGTCATGTCCTACCTCCGGTCTCGTTGCGAGGGTCCCCCGGTGGGTAGAGCGGACTGCCATCGCCGTGACGGTAGTACGCCACACCGTCCGCCGGTGGGAGCGGGGTGTTGCCCAGGATCAGATCGGCCGCCTTTTCGGCGAGCATCATGATCGGGGCGTAGATGTTGCCGTTTGTCACGAAGGGCATCGACGAGGCGTCCACGACGCGCAGTCCGGCGATGCCGTGCACCCGCATGGTGTCGGGGTCGAGCGCACCGTGCTCGTCGGTGCCCATGCGGGCGGTACACGACGGATGCAGCGCAGTCTCGGCGTCGCGGGCAACCCAGTCGAGGATCTCCTCGTCGGTCTCGACGTCGGGGCCCGGCGAGATCTCACCGTCGTTGAACGCTTCGAACGCCGGCTGGGTCAGGATCGACCGCGCCACCCGGATCGACTCGACCCACTCCCGCCGGTCCTGGTCGGTCGACAGGTAGTTGAACCGCAGCGCCGGATGTACGCGCGGATCGGTCGACGTGACCTTCACGGTGCCGCGGGCGTCGGAGTACATCGGGCCGATGTGCACCTGGTAACCGTGGTCGGCGGCCGGCTGCGACCCGTCGTAGCGGATCGCGATCGGCAGGAAGTGGAACATCAGGTTCGGGTACGGCACGTCGTCATTGCTGCGCACGAAGCCGCCGCCCTCGAAGTGGTTCGTCGCACCGAGGCCCTTGCGCAGGAACAGCCACTCGGCGCCGATCCGTGGTCGACTCCGCCAGCGCAGCCCCGGCGCGATCGACACCGGCTGCTTGGACGCGTACTGGATGTAGACCTCAAGATGGTCCTGCAGGTTGTCGCCGACAGCCGGCAGGTCGACGACCGGGTGGATGCCGAGCTGCTCGAGGTCGGTCGCGTTGCCGATGCCGGACAGCTGCAGCAGTTGCGGTGTGTTGATCGCACCGCCGCAGCAGATCACCTCACCGGCCCGGACACTGCGCTGCAGGCGGCCGCCGCGCTCGTAGTCGACGCCCACGACCCGGCCGTCGTCGATGTCGAGCCGGGTAACGAACGCGAGCGTCTCGACGTCGAGGTTGGGACGCTTCATGACCGGGTGGAGGTAGGCCCGGGCGGCCGACAGCCGACGACCCCGGTAGACGTTGCGGTCGAACGGAGCGAAGCCCTCCTGGCGGTAGCCGTTGACGTCGTCGGTCAGCGGGTAGCCGGCCTGCTGCGCCGCCTCGAAGAACGCGCCGAACAGCGGGTTGGTCGCCGGGCCCCGCTCGAGGATCAGCGGTCCGCTGCCGCCGCGCCACTCGTCGGCGCCGGCGAGGCAGGTCTCCATGCGCTTGAAGTAGGGCAGGCAGTGCGCGTAGTCCCACTCCTCGCAGCCCTTGACGGTCGCCCAGCGCTCGTAGTCCAGCGGGTTGCCGCGCTGGAAGATCATGCCGTTGATGCTGCTGGACCCACCGAGCACCTTGCCGCGGGCGTGGTAGATCCGGCGGTCGTGCATGTACGGCTCGGGCTCGGACTCGTACTTCCAGTCATAGAGCCGATTGCCGATCGGGTACGGCAGCGCCGCCGGCATGTGGATGAAGGGGTCCCAGATGAAGTCGGGCCGACCGGCCTCGAGGACGAGCACGCTGTTGGCCGGGTCCGCGGACAGCCGATTCGCCAGGGCCGATCCCGCCGAGCCGCCGCCGACGATGACGAAGTCGTAGTGCTCGCGCCGGCTCATCCGCTGAACCACCCCTGTGGCCTCGGATCGATGTTGTGCCAGACGTGCTTGGTCTCGCGATACTCGTCGAGTCCGGCCAGACCCAGCTCGCGGCCGAAGCCGGACTGCTTGTAGCCGCCCCACTCGGCCTGCGGCACGTACGGGTGGTAGTCGTTGATCCACACCGTGCCCATCCGCATCCGGGCGGCGACTCGCTCGGCGCGTCCGGAGTCCGACGTCCAGACTGCTCCGGCGAGGCCATAGTCGCTGTCGTTGGCGATCGCGACCGCCTCGTCCTCGGTGTCGAACGTCTCGACGGTGAGGATCGGCCCGAAGGACTCGTCGCGTACGACGGTCATGCCGGTGCGGCACTCGTCGAGGATCGTCGGCAGGTAGTAGAAGCCCTCGGCAAGCGACTCGTCGTCGGGCCGCCGGCCGCCGCAGCGCAGCACCGCCCCCTCCTCGAGCCCGGTCGCGACGTACTTCTCGACCTTGTCGCGATGGACGGCGGAGATCAGCGGGCCGGTCTCGGCCTGCTCGTCGAAGGGTCCGCCGAGCCGGATCCGCTCGGCCCGATCGGCAAGCTCGGCGACGAACTCGTCATGGATCGACGACTCGACGACCAGCCGGGCTCCGGCCGAGCACACCTGCCCGGAATGCAGGAACACCGCCGTGAGGGCCATGTCGAGCGCCGTCTCGCGGTCGGCGTCGGCGAAGACCACGTTGGGGTTCTTGCCGCCGAGCTCCAAGGCGAGCTTCTTCACCGTCGACGCGACACTCGCCATGATCCGGCGGCCGGTGGCGAGTCCGCCGGTGAACGACACCAGGTCGACGTCCGGGTGGTCGACCAGCGGCTGACCGGTCTGCGGTCCGGCGCCCAGGATCAGGTTGCCGACGCCTTCGGGGAGCCCGACGTCGTCGAGGATCCGCTGCAGCAGGATCGCGGTCGACGGCGTCAGCTCGCTCGGCTTCAGCACGAACGTGTTGCCGGCCGCGAGTGCGGGTGCGACCTTCCACGACGTCTGCAGGAGTGGGTAGTTCCACGGCGTGATCAGCGCACAGACGCCGACCGGCTCGTGGACGACGCGACTGGAGACGTTCGCCTGGCCGGTGTCGACGATCCGGCCGGACTCGGCCCCGGCCGCGGCCATCCCGGCGTAGTAGCGGAAGACCGACGTCACGTCGTCGACGTCGTACTCGCTCTCGACCAGCCGCTTGCCCGTGTCGAGTGACTCGGCGCGGGCGATCTCGTCCTTGCGCGCCTCGAGTTGGTCGGCGACCCGGTGTAGCAGCGCGCCGCGTTCCTGCGTGGGAGTCGACGGCCAGGGACCCTCGTCGAACGCGCGGCGCGCGGCTGCCACGGCCGCGGCCACGTCCTCCGGACCGGCCTCCGATACCGTGGCGACCAGGCTCCCGTCCGCCGGGCAGTGGATGTCGCGGGTGGCTCCGGAATGAGCGTCGCGCCATGCGCCGCCGATCGACAGGTCAGGCACTCCGGCCCCCTCCCTCCGTCATCCGGGAAAGGCCGGGTTGCATCTTGCGCAACTCAGACCCCTGTGCGCAACAGCATTCACCCGCCCGCGCGGCAGCGTCAAGCTTCCAAAGGTCCCGTTACCGTCGTGCAATCTGCCGACGCGGACATCCGTTGTTCGATCATCAGCCACTCGTGGTGCGGTGATCGGTCACCGGTGGTTCGCCGCAACCGCCACAAGTGGCTGATGACCGCGCCACGAGTGACTCACGATCGCGCCACGAGTGGCTGATGAACGGGAGGGGTCAGTCCCGCCAGCCGAGGCGGCGGGAGATGTCCGAGGCGGCGGCCTTGACCGCGCCGGTCACAGTGCTCATGGCGGTCTCGTCGAGCCGGAAGGTCGGGCCCGACACGGACAGTGACGCGAGTACGTCACCGTGGACGCCTCGAATCGGCGCGGCCACAGCGGCAAGCCCGACCTCGAGCTCGTCGACGGCGACGGCATACCCGCGCTCCCGGATCGACGCCAGCTCCACCCGGAGCTCCTTGAGACCCGTGATCGTCGATGGCGTGTAGCGGCGCATGTTGCGGCCGACCTGCCCGGCCACCTCGGTCTCGCTCAGCCCGGCGAGCAGGATCTTGCCGTTGGACGTGGCATGCAGCGGGATCCGCTGGCCGACCCAGTTGTGCGGCTGCAGCGCCGACGAGCCCGCGACCTGGTCGAGATAGAGGGCGGCGCCGTCGGACAGCACCGCGATGTTGACCGTCTCGCCGGTGTCGGTGGCCAGCTGCTGACAGATCGGCCGGGCCTCCTGCACCACGTCGAGCCGGGCCGTCGTCGCGCCGGCCAGCCGGAGGATGCCGACGCCGAGCCGATACTTGCCGCGATCGGCGTTCTGCTCGACCAGCCCGCGCCGGTCGAGCGCCGCAACCAGGCGGAACGCCGTCGACTTGTGGACCCCGAGCTCGGCCGCGATCTCGGTGACGCCGGACTCGCCGGAGCGGGCCAGGATCTCGAGGACGCTGATCGCCCGATCGACAGACTGCACCGTGGCGCCGCTGCCGTTGCCCGCCCCATTGGCGTTGCTCATATCGAAACAGTAATGCACGATCCAGAACGCAGACTGAGCAAAGCCTGACAATTCTGCGGCGTCGCGTGGCAGTCGCCTTGCGGCGTGCGTCAGGATGTCGCCATGTCGAGCAGCGCCCCCACCGAGAGTGCCCCGGCCGCGACGCCAGAGTATGTCCTCACCCTCTCGTGCCCGGACCGACCGGGGATCGTCTACGCCGTGTCGTCGTACCTGGTCCAGAACTTCGGCAACATCCTCGACGCGCAGGAGTCCATCGACCGCTTCGGACAGCGGTTCTTCATGCGCGTGCACTTCGAGGTGCTCAAGCCGACCATGACGATCGACGACCTGACGGCCGGGTTCGAGTCAGTGGCGAACTCGTACGCGATGGACTGGAACATCTTCAACGCCAGGGAGCCGTACCGGACCCTGATCATGGTGTCGCGACACGGGCACTGCCTCAACGACCTGCTGTTCCGCCAGAGCACCGGCGCACTCAACATCGAGATCCCGGCGATCGTGTCGAACCATCGCGACTTCGAACGGCTCGCCGCCACGTACGACATCCCCTATCACCACGTGCCGGTCACCCCGGAGTCGAAGGCCGAGGCCGAGAAGCAGCTGCTGGCGCTGGTCGACGAGCTCGACATCGACCTGGTCGTCCTCGCCCGTTACATGCAGGTGCTGTCCGAGGAGGTCTGCGAGACGCTCGCCGGGCGCGCCATCAACATCCACCACTCGTTCCTGCCGGGCTTCAAGGGCGCGAAGCCATACCACCAGGCGCACGAGCGGGGCGTGAAGCTGGTCGGCGCGACCGCGCACTACGTGACGTCGGACCTCGACGAGGGACCCATCATCGAGCAGGACGTCACCAGGGTGTCCCATCGGATGACGCCGGCCGACTTCGTACGCGCCGGGCAGGATGTCGAGTCGATCGTGCTGTCCCGCGCGGTCCGCTGGCACACCGAGACGCGGGTGCTGCTCAACGGCAGCCGTACTGTCGTCTTCCAGTAGCCGAATCGGTCAGCGCTGGGTCTGGCGCTTCGGCGCTCCGACGCCGAGCCATCGGCCCCACATGTTGGCACGCTCCAACTCCCCCTCGTCGAGTGTCCCGGTCAGGTCCGAGACGTAGAACGACTGCGGCGGCCACAGCAGGCGATAGCCGGCCTTGCGGAGCCGCTTGCCCGCAGACTTGGCCGCCGAGCCGGGCAGGCCGCGCACCCGCAGGCGGGTCTCGAAGGCGAGCGCGTCGCGGGTGTGCATGGCGGGCGGCAGCGCGTCCAGCCACTCGCGAAGTCCGACGCTGGAGGCGGCCATCGGCGACGTGGTCCCACGACCGGCAGCGGCGGCCCGGGACCTCGGCCGGCTCAGCCCACCCGGATGCGTCGGCGCTCCGACGATCAGCAGCGAGACGTCGTCGTCGACCGCGCCGAGCGTTCCCGGCGTGTCGCCGACGCCGCGCACGTCGACGGGGATCGCGGTACGCAGGCCGGCCGCGATTGCGCGAGCGATGTCCCGGGTTCCCCCGAACATCGACTCGTACACGATCAGCGCCCGCATACCGTCGAGCATGACTCGGTCCCCCGACGATTCGGAGGGACCAATCGCCGGGGCCGCCGAGTCGAGGGATCTCGCTACGTTCCGCGTACGTGCGGTCACGCTTTCGCGTCGGTTTGCGCCCTCCGGGCGGTCAGAGCCGGGCCTGCTTCACGTCGAGCCCGATCCGGATCCAGCGCCCCCACAGCCGGGCCTCCTCGAGCTCGCCGTCGATCAGCGGCCCACTCGGATTCACGACATGGAAGGTCTTCGACGGCCACAGCAGCCGGTAACCGCGCTTGCGGAGCCGCTTGGCTGCGTCCTTCGACGCCGAGCCGGGCATGCCCCGGACCCGGAGCCTGGTGTCGAACGTGAGCGCGTCGCGATGCGAGCCGCAATGCGGGAGCGCCTGCAGCCACTCCCGAAGCCCGATGGCCTCCGGACCGCCGGGACCGCTCGGACTGCCCGGACCGAAGGCTCGGGCCGACGCGGCCGACCTGGTCCGCGGCGTACTCAGCCCGAGGACGACCGTTGGAGCCCCCACGATGAGGAGGTCGACGTCCGGGTCGGGCCCCGGTGGCGCGGCTCCGACCGGGACTACCTCGACCGAGACGGTGGGCGACAGCCCGTCCGCGATGGCCAGCGCGATGTCCCGGGTGTTCCCCGACATCGACTCGTAGACGATCAGTGCTCGCATGGCAGCTCCCCTTCCCCCAGCGTGCGGCTCGCCGGCACCTGATCTGCGTCCGGCACACGGCGACGCTGGCGCTGCCGGTCCCGGTGGCCCCGCGACCCACCGGGCGCTTCCTGTACTTCGAGCATGACTTAAGAGAATTGCCGATCCAAAGGAAGAATTCGAGTCGTTACCGAGGCTTTCTTGCGCAGTTCTCAGCCGTTCAGGTAATGGCCCGTGACGCGGGGTGTTGGCGAAGCCGCAGCCTGCGACCGGCGTCAGTCGCCGAGCTCGGCCCGGCGCCGCACGACGTACTCCTCGAGCTCGGTCCGGATCGCGTCGTCGAGCGGCGGCGGCTCGAACTCCTCGAGGCGCTCGCGCCACTGCTTGGCCGCCCGGGCCGCCGTGTCGGCGCCCTCGCCCTTGCTCATCCAGCGCTCATAGTTGTCCGAGCTGTTGAGGAACGGGCGGTAGAAGCAGGTACGGAATCGCTCCATCGTGTGCATGGCGCCGAGGAAGTGCCCGCCGTGGCCGACCTCGACATGAGCGTCGAAGGCCAGCGTGTCCTCGTTGATCTCGAGCGGGGTGAACTCGACCTGGAGCATCTCGAGCAGCTGGGTGTCGATGACGAACTTCTCGTAGCCGGCAACCAGACCGCCCTCGAGCCAGCCGGCCGAGTGCATGACCCAGTTGGCACCGGCGAGGAAGGTCGGCAGCAGGGTCATCAACGCCTCGTAGCCGGCCTGTGCGTCGGGTACCTGCGACGAGGTGAGTCCGCCGCCGGACCGGAACGGCAGCCCGAACCGGCGCGCGATCTGACCGGTGCAGAGCAACCCGAGCCCGGACTCGGGCGTGCCGAACTGCGGTGAGCCGGACTGCATGTCGATGTTGGACAGGAACGACCCGAAGATCACCGGAGTCCCGGGACGGATCAGCTGGGCCAGCGCGATCCCGGACAGCGCCTCGGCGATCTGCTGCACCAGGGCCGCCGGGATCGTCACCGGCGACATCGCACCCATCAACAGGAACGGCGTCAGCACGACCGGCTGCCCGGCGGCGCAGTACTCCAGCTGCGCCTCCAACATCCGCTCGTCCCAGCGCAGCGGCGAGTTGCAGTTGATCAGGGAGATCGACACCGGGTTCTGCTCGATCGCCTCGCGACCGCCGAACAGGATCTCGCTCATCGCGATCGTGTCGCGGGCGTTGACCCCGGAGACGACGTTGCCCATGTAGACCTTGTCGGTCAGGGTCTGCAGCGCGTACGTCATGTCGAGGTGCCGGCTGTCCAGCGGAGCGTCGCTCGGCTCGCAGATCACGCCGCCGGCGGAGTCGAGCACCGAGTACGACTGGGCGAGCCGCGTGAAATTGCGGAAGTCGTCCATGGTCGCGTCGCGGCGGACGTCGCCCTCGCGCACGAACGGCGGTCCGTAGACGGCGCCGAAGGACATCGCGTCGCCGCCGATGTGGATCGAGTGCTCCGGGTTGCGGGCTGCCACATCGAACTCGCGCGGCGCCTTGCCGACCTGGTCGAGCACGAAGTCCGGATCGAGGTAGACCGTGCCGTCCTCGACCTTCTGTCCGGCGGCCCGGAACAGCTCGAGGGCTTGGTCGGACACGAACTCCACGCCGACCTCGGTCAGGAGCCGTCGCCACCCGGCGTCCAGCGCCTCCATGGCCGACTCGGACAGCACCTCGTATCGAGGCATCTGATTGCGAAACATCTCGCCTCCCGGCACGCCGTTACGGGCCTGGCTTGACCGGCCCGACTCGCGAATCCTACCCTCATCATGTGGGAGACGGGTTCCACAATATGGGAGCACCTCGACGCGATGTGGGAGTAGGCCCTTGAGCAACGGCACGCAGTCCATCGACCGTGCGGCAGAGCTGCTGTCGCTGGTGGTGCATGCCGACGAGCCACCGGCCTTCAGTGACCTCGTCGACGAGACCGGACTGGCCCGCTCGACGGCCTCGCGCGTGCTCAACGCACTGGAGCGCCATCACCTGCTGGAGCGCGATCACGACGGCGCCTTCCGGCCCGGTCCGATGTTCGCCGCGTACGCCGCACGACACGACCCGATCGACGCCTTCGTACGCACCGCGAAGCCGGTCATGGCCTGGCTCGGCGAGCGCACCGGCGAGACGGTCAACCTCGCGGTTCCGCACGGCGTGGCCGTGGTCCAGGTGGCGCAGGTCGACTCGACCTACCTGCTCGGCGCGGTCAACTGGGTCGGCGTCGAAGTGCCGCCGCACTGCTCGGCGCTCGGCAAGGTGATGTACGCCCACGACGCACTCCCGCTGCCGGACGACCCACTCGACCGGCCCACCGACCGCACCGTCGCCGACGTCGCCTCGCTCAAGCGCGAGCTGGCCCGGGTTCGGCGACTCGGCTACGCCGAGACCCACGGCGAGCTCGAGGAGGGACTGGCCGGGGTCGCCGCGCCGGTCCGATTCCGCGACGGCCGGGTGCGTGCGGCGCTCGGCATCTCGGGGCCCGATTTCCGGCTCGACGAGTCGGCCAAAGACCTCGGCGATCTGCTGGTCGCCGAGTCGGAGCGGCTGTCGCACCTCCTCGGGTCGCGGCAGCCAGGTCAACATGGCACTACTCATCAACCAGGCGCCACATCAGCACGACGCATGAATGAATTGGAGGGCAGTCGATGACTCCCGACGAGATCCTGCAAGGGCTTTATGACCAGACCCTTGTGGGCAACGGACCGGCGGTGCTCGATCTGACCCGGGCCGGGCTTGAGCTCGACATGGGCCCCGAGACACTCCTCTTCGACGCACTGATCCCGTCTCTCGAAGAGGTCGGTGCGCGTTTCGAACGCGGCGACTTCTTCGTGCCCGAGATGCTGATCGCCGGCAAGGCGATGGCCGGTGCGCTGGAAATCCTGCGTCCGCTGCTCGCCGAGACCGGCGCGGCGTCGGTCGGAACCTTCGTCATGGGCACCGTCAAGGGCGACGTCCATGACATCGGCAAGAACCTCGTCAACATCATGCTCGAGGGCGCCGGGTTCCACGTCATCGACCTCGGCGTCCAGGTGGCGCCGGAGAAGTTCGTCGCGGCAGTCGAGGAGCACCAGCCGGACATCGTCGGCTTCTCGGCATTCCTCACCACCACGATGCCCATGTTCAAGGCGAATCTGAACGCCTTGGAGAAGGCCGGACTGCGCCAGAGCGTGATCGTGATGGTCGGCGGTGCTCCGGTGACGCAGGAGTACGCCGATGCCGTCGGCGCCGATGCCTACGCGCCGGACGCGTCCGCGACCGTCAAGCTCGCCAAGACGCTGGTCAGCCAGCGCCGCGCGGTCCTCACGTAGGCGCGGCGGATGCACACCATCCTGCGTTCTGCGACGAAACAGGTCACGATCGGCGCCGACCAGCCGTTCTGCGTGATCGGCGAGCGGATCAACCCGACCGGCCGCAAGATCTTCCAGGAGCAACTGCGGGCCGGCGACCTGTCCGCGATCGAGCGTGACGTGGATGCTCAGATCGCCGGCGGGGCCGACATGCTGGACGTCAACATGGGCGTGCCGCTGACCGACGAGCCGGACCTGCTCGCGCGGGCGATCAAGCTCGTCCAGAGCAAGACCGACCTACCGATCTGCATCGACTCGTCGGTCGTCGAGGCGATCGAGGCCGGGCTGCAGGCGTACGACGGTCGGGCGCTGGTCAACAGCGTGACGGCCGAGGACGAGCGGCTCGCGGCGATCCTGCCGCTGGTCAAGAAGCACGACGCCGCCATCATCGCCTTGCCCAACGACGAGGACGAGATCCCGATGGAGGCCGAGAAGCGGCTGCGCCTGGTGGACAAGATCGTCGAGGTGGCGACGACGGAGTACGGCATCGCGAAGGCCGACATCGTCATCGACCCGCTCGCGATGCCGATCGGCGCCGACGCCACGGTCGTCCGCAGCTTCATCGAGACCACCGCCGGGATCCGGGACAAGCACGGGATCAACACGACCTGCGGCGCGTCCAACGTCTCGTTCGGCATGCCGGGCCGGCATCAGCTCGGTGCGGCGTTCCTGCCGATGGCGATGGGCGCCGGTCTCACGAGCGCGATCCTGGACGCCCGTACGCCCGCGATCGTCGAGTCGGTTCGGGCCGCCGACGTTCTGCTCGGGACGGACGAGTGGGGCATGTCGTGGATCGCGGCGTACCGGGCGAAGCAGGAGACATGACCGAGGGCGCGGGTCGGGTCCGGCTGCACTTCACGCCGGCCGATCGCGAGGTCCGGGTGCCGCCGGGCGTGAGTGTCTTCGAGGCGGCCAGCTGGAACGGCATCGCGATCGACTCGACCTGTGGCGGCCACGGCACCTGCAAGAAGTGCAAGGTGCGGCTGCTGACCGGCGAGGCGCCGGTCAATCCGCTCGACGAGCGCGCCTTCGACGCCGAGCAGATCGCGAACGGCTGGCGGCTGGCCTGCCTGGTCTCGACCGAGCAGGACCTCGACGTCGAGGTGCCGCCGCTCGTGACCCGGCCGAAGGCGGCGACCGTCGGCGCGGGCCGCCAGGTGATCCTGCGTCCGGCGGTCCAGAAGCGTTACGTCGAGATGGACGAGCCGACCCTGTCGGACCAGACCCCGGACCTCGAGCGCCTGCTGGTCGCGATCGACGACCTCGAGCCCCGGGTGCACCTGCATGCGCTGCGGCGGCTGCCGTCGGTGTTGCGAGCGAGTGACTTCAAGGTCACCGCGGTCGTGGTCGACGACGTGCTGGTCGACATCGAGCCGGGCGACACGACGGGGCGGCGCCATGCGCTGGCGTTCGACCTCGGGACGACGACCGTGGTCGCGACGCTGGTCGACGTCGACACCGGCACGCCGGCCGCGGTCGCCTCGATGCTCAACAAGCAACAGCCCTTCGGCGGCGACGTCATCACCCGGATCAGCGCCACGATGATGGACCCGGAGGCACTCGGCCGGCTGCGACAACTCGCCCAGGAGACGCTGGCCGAGCTGACCGAGGCGGTCTGCGCCGAGGCAGCGGTCGAGCCGACCGAGATCTACGAGGTGGCGCTGGCCGGCAACGCCACGATGACGTCGCTCGTGCTGGGCATCGACCCGGAGCCGCTGGGAGTCGCGCCGTTCATCCTGCCGACGGCGGCGCCGTACGGACTGACGGCCGAGGACCTCGGGCTCGAGGTACATCCGGCGGCCCCGGCCGTCGTGCTGCCGGCCCTCGGGGCGTACGTCGGCGGCGACATCGTCGCGGGCATGCTGGCCTCCGGGATGGACCGCGACAAGCGGATCCGGCTGTTCGTCGACGTCGGCACCAACTGCGAGATCGTGCTCGGCGACGGCGACCGGATCCTCGCCACGGCGGCTCCGGCGGGTCCGGCGTTCGAGGGCGGTGCGATCCGCTGCGGGATGCGGGCGGCCGACGGCGCCATCGAGGTCGTTCGCGTCACCGAGGAGGACGTCGCGCTCGAGGTGATCGGCGACGTCGAGCCGGCCGGGCTCTGCGGCTCCGGCCTGGTCGATGCGGTCGCCGAGCTGGTACGGGTGGGCCTGATCGACTCCAGCGGCCGGTTCATCACCGAGGAGCAGGCGGCGGCGCTGGTGCCGAAGCTGGCCGGCCGGCTGACCGAGATCCACGGCGAGCGGTCCTTCGTCCTGCGCTGGCAGGGGGTCGAGGGCGATCCGACCGGCGCCATCTACCTCTCGCAGCGCGACATCCGCGAGCTGCAGTTCGCAAAGGCCGCGATCTCGACCGGCTGGTCGCTGCTGATGGAGGAGTTCGGCGTCGAGCCGCGCGAGGTACAGCAGGTGCTGCTCGCGGGGTCGTTCGGGTCGTACCTCTCACCGGCCAGCGCGGTCCGGATCGGGCTGGTGCCGCCGTTGGCGGTGCTGCGCATCGTCAGTGCCGGCAACGTCGCCGGCGAGGGCGCCAAGATGACCCTGCTGAGCATGCAGGAGCGGGCCGGCGCCCAGGCCTTGCTGGAGGAGGTGCACTATGTCGAGCTCTCCGACCGTTCGGACTTCAACGACCGGTTCGTCGAGCAACTCGCCTTCCCCAGCGACTGACCGGCTGACGATCATCGCCTGTGGTGCACTGGCCCAGCCGGTCGCGGCGATCGTGGCTCGGCGGGGATGGGCGGCCGATGTCCACCCACTCCCGCCGGCGCTCCACAACCGTCCGGAGCGGATCGCCGCCGAGGTGGAGTCGCTCGCCGACGCCGTGTCGAGCGGCGGGCCGGTCGTCGTCGCGTACGCCGACTGCGGCACCTACGGCGCGCTCGACAAGCTGTGCGAGCGACGGGGCTGGGCCCGCCTGCCCGGGTTGCACTGCTACGACGTCTACGGCGGGGCCGACCGGCTGCGGACCATGTTCGAGCGGCAGCCCGGCACGTACATCCTCACCGACTTCCTGGTCCGCGCCTTCGACCGGCTGGTGGTCGCCGAGCTCGGTCTGGATCGCTATCCGGAGCTGCGCGACGACTACTTCGGTCATTACACGCGCGTGGTGTGGCTGGCCCAGCGGCCCGACGCGGAGCTGCGTCGGCTGGCCGCCCGGGCCGCCGACACCCTCGGCCTCCCCCTCACCGAGCTCGACGTCGGCGACCACCGCCTCGAGCACGCCCTCACCACCACGATCCGCCACTCCGACAGCCACGATCCGTCACTCGGACAGTGACGATCCGCCACTCCGACAGACGGGCGACTGTCCGAGTGACGGATGGTTGGTGTCTACGTGGCGGATGGCTGCTGTCGGAGTGACGGATCGTCGTAGGCGGCGAGCAGCTTGCGGCGCCAGGCCTCGGTCTCGGCGATCTGGTTGAACGTGAAGATGTGCAGTCCCTGCACCTGGGACACCGGATCGGCCACCGTGCCAGAGATGCGCTCGAGGAACCGCTCGGGGTGATAGCCGCCGGGCGTGGCGATCCGGGCGAACGACGACCGGTGCTTGGACAGGAACCGAGTCGACTCGCCGACGCCGATCTTGGCGGCCATCGTCAGCAGCTTCGTACGCTCGACCGGGCCTGGCAGACCGATGAGCAGCGGCAGCGTCACGCCACGGGTCCGCATCCGGGCCACCCAACGGCGCAGCACACCGGCGTCGAAGCACAGGTTGCTCACGATGTACGTCGCGTGCCGGCGCTTGTCCCACATGGCCTGCACGGTGATGTCGTCGTGCAGGGTCGGATGCGCCTGGGGATAGCCGGTGACCCCGACGTGCTCGAACGGCTGGCCCATCTCGGTCAGGTCCTCGAGCAGATCCACCGCGCCGTGATAGTCGCCGGCCGGCGGATCGGCGTCGCCGGCGGGGACGAAGATGTTGTCGATCCCGGCCCGGGTCAGCCGGTCGACGATCTCGGCGAGCTCACCGCGGCCACTCACCATGCGGGCCGCCAGATGCGGCACGACCTGGTAGCCCTGCTCGGACAGGCGCTCGGTGAGATCGAGCGTCGCCGACAGGCCCTTGCGGGGCGAGGCCGTGATCGTCACGGTCTGCCCGGGGCTGAGATGTTCGCCGATGGCCGCCTCGACCTTCTCGGTCGGCAGCACTTCGTACCGCGCGTCGCGGATCAGGTTGTGAAGGGCACGAAGACGAGCCTTGTTGCGCATGGTAAAACCCATTTCGTGATGCGCATCGAGACGACGTCAGCGTAGTCCTTGAGGGCACGCCCGTCGAGATCCGACACCATCGCGGTCAGGCCTCGATTTCCACCGGAGGAGAGGTGAGGCGAGCCGACCCGGATAGGTAGGCTCACCCTTCGTGCACCTTCTCGACGGCCGCACCCGCACTGCCCCCCGAGTGGGTCGGAAGTGACCGAGCGGCACGACACCGTCACGGAGATCCCGGAGGTCTCCGTCGACACGCCGACGCAGCGACCACTGTGGCGGTGGATCGCGATCGCCGTCTATGCCGTCGCGCTCGCGGTCTGGATCGTTCGGGACGGCTTCCCGACCGACCCGATCGCCATCTTCGGCTGGCTGTGGCTGCTCACCATCGCCTGCCGGATCGATCAGCCGCCACGTGAGCATCTCGCCTTCGCCAGGGACTGGTGGCCGGCCCTCGCGCTGCTGATGGCCTACATGTACAGCCGTGGCCTGGCCGACGAGCTCGGGGTGCCGGTGCACGTCACGTCGGCGATCCGGTTCGACGAGTGGCTGTTCCACGGGACGCTGCCGTCCGCGGCGCTGCAGCAGGCCTGGTGCGGCGATCCGTGTACGTGGAGCTCGCACGGCTCCTGGTACGACACGGTCTTCGCCACGACGTACTACTCCCACTTCGTCGTCGGCCTGAGCGTCGCGGTCGCACTGTGGCTGCGCAACCGGGACCTCTGGCTGCCGTACATGCGCCGCTACATCGGACTGAACCTGCTCGGCCTGGCCTGCTACATCGCCTACCCGCTGGCACCGCCCTGGTGGGCCAGCGAGCACGGCTACCTCACCGACCCGGTCTCGCGGATCACCTCGCGCGGTTGGGACGCGATCGGACTGCAGAGCGCGCGACTCGATCTCGGCCCGGACATGCTGGTCGGCAACGCGGTGGCCGCGATGCCGTCGCTGCACACCGCCATGGCGACGATGATCGCGCTGTTCGGGATCACCCGGCTGCGTCATCCGGCGCGCTGGCTGCTGCTGCTCTATCCCGCGCTGATGTCGGTGACGCTGGTCTACACCGGCGAGCACTACGTCATCGACGTGCTCGCGGGCTACTGCGCCGCCGTCATCGTCATGCTGGCCGCGTCGGCGTGGGAGCGCTGGCGGGCCGCTCGGTCACTAGCGAGTACGTCAGGATGACGATCCCGCCGGCGGCGAGGCCGACCCCGACCCACGACGGCGCGGCGTAGCCCCATCCGACGGCGATCACGAGTCCGCCGAGCCAGGCGCCGAGTGCGTTGGCGGCGTTGAGAGCGGCGTGGTTGAGCGTGGCCGCCAGGGTCTGGGCGTCATCGGCGACGTCCATCAGCCGTACCTGCAGACCGAGCACGAGTACCGAGGCGGCGACCGCCGACAGGAAGAGTGCGATCGATGCCGTGACGGCGTTGTGCGCGGCGACCGTGAAGATGCCCAGCAGCAGGCCCATCGAGATCAGGCTGCCGACCAAGGACCGGCGAGCCGACCGGTCGACCAGCCGGCCGCCGAGGACGATGCCGACCACCATGCCGAGGCCGTACGACGCCAGGATGATCGGCATCCACTTGGCGTCCAGACCGGCCTGGTGGGTCATCGTCGGCGCGATGTAGCTGTACATCGCGAACATGCCGCCGAAGCCCACGGTCCCGACGCCGAGGGTCAGCCAGACCTGACGCTGCCGCAACGCACCGAGCTCGCGGCGGGCGGTCGCGTCGAGACAGGGCGGCTGATGCGGCACCCAGGCGAGCAGCGCGGCCGTTGTCACGACGCCGATCAACGCGATCGCGACGTACGCACTGCGCCAGCCGGCCTGCTGACCGAGCCAGGTCGCCACCGGCACGCCGATGACGTTCGCGATCGGCAGGCCGAGCATCGAACCGGCGATCGCTCGGGCCCGTCGAGCCTCGGCGACCAGCGATGCCGCCACCAGCGCCGCCACTCCGAAGTAGGCCCCGTGCGGTAGCCCGGCGACGAACCGGGCGCCGATCAGACTCAGATTGCCCTGCGCGGCTGCGGTCGCCAGGTTGCCGATCCCGAATAGCAGCATCAGGCCGAGCAGCATGGCCCGTCGCGGCAGCCTGGCCCCGACGACGGCGAACAGCGGAGCTCCCACGACGACGCCGAGCGCGTATGCGGAGATCGCGTGACCGGCCGTCGGGATCGACAGACCCAGTCCGTCGGCGATGTCGGGCAGCAGGCCCATCGTGACGAACTCGGTGGTCCCGATCGCGAAGCCGCCGAGCGCCAGGGCCGCGATCGCGAGGTTCACCCGGGTGGGCGACAGGGTCGCGAGCTGCTCCCGCGTTTCGGTCACGAACCCTCCTCCTCGCTCGTCCGCCCGGCCAGTCTGCCGGATCGGCCCAATCCGACCGGTAACGTCGCGCGCTGTGACCGAGCCGACCTGGCAGCCGAAGCCGCCGCCGCTGCGTACGCCGTGGACCGCTGACGTCGGTCCCGACAACGCCCTGCCGGAGTACCCACGGCCACAGCTGACCCGGGCCCGATGGACGAATCTGAACGGCGTCTGGCAGTTCGCGCCCGCGGGCGAGGACGAGCCGCCACCGGTCGGCCGAGAGCTCGCCGAGCGCATTCTCGTGCCCTATCCGGTGGAGTCGGCGTTGTCTGGCGTCA
>DATFRX010000213.1:0-13479 GCA_035262905.1 Nocardioidaceae bacterium | reverse complement strand
CCGCACATTCCGGAGGAGTACGACGGGGCCGGTGCCGATGCGCTCGCGACCTGCCTGGTCATCGAGGAGGTCGCCCGGGCCTGTGCCGCCAGCTCGCTGATTCCGTCGGTCAACAAGCTCGGCACGCTTCCCCTTCTCCTTGAAGCTTCTGAGGATCTCCGATACCGGTATCTTCCGCCGGTCGCGCGCGGCGAGGCGATGTTCTCGTACTGCCTGTCCGAGCCGGAGGCCGGCAGCGACGCGGTCGCGATGAAGACCAAGGCGGTCCGCGACGGCGACGCGTATGTCCTCAACGGCGTCAAGCGCTGGATCACCAACGCCGGCGAGTCGGACTACTACACGGTCTTCGCCGTGACCGATCCGGAGCGGCGCTCGAAGGGCATCTCGGCGTTCGTCGTGGAGGCGTCCGACCAGGGCGTGTCGTTCGGGGCTCCGGAGAAGAAGCTCGGCATCAAGGGTTCGCCGACCCGTGAGGTCTATCTCGACAACGTGCGGATCCCGGCCGACCGGATGATCGGCGCCGAGGGCACCGGCTTCCAGACCGCGATGCGCACGCTCGACCACACCCGGGTCACGATCGCCGCCCAGGCCGTCGGCATCGCACAGGGCGCGCTCGACTACGCGGTGGGCTATGTCCAGGAACGGCAGCAGTTCGGCAAGCCGATCGCGGAGTTCCAGGGGCTGCAGTTCATGCTGGCCGATATGGGCATGAAGCTCGAGGCGGCCCGGCAGCTGACCTACGCCGCCGCCGGCCGCTCCGAACGCGCCGACTCCGATCTGACCTTCTTCGGCGCCGCCGCCAAGGCGTACGCGTCCGACGTCGCCATGGAGGTGACGACCGACGCGGTGCAGTTGCTCGGCGGCTACGGCTACACCCGCGACTACCCGGTCGAGCGGATGATGCGCGACGCGAAGATCACCCAGATCTACGAGGGCACCAACCAGGTGCAGCGGATCGTCATGGCCCGGCAGCTGCTCGCCGGCGTCCAGTCGATCCTCTGAGCGTCAGTCGGAGCGGTCGCCCAGGTCGATGCCCAGCAGCGCGGAGTCCTCGTCGATCCGGGCCAGCTCGCGCCAGCCGGATCGCAGGTAGAGCCGCCGCGCCGGACGGTCGTCGGTCCAGGTGCCCAGCAGCGCCCGGCGGTGCGGCAGCTCGTCCAGCAGCGCGTCGTGCAGCGCCTGGCCGATGCCCTGTCCCTGTTCGGACGGGCGAACCGCGAGCTCGACGAACTCGAAGTGCCCGTCGACCCACACGTCGGTGATGCTCGTCGGCACCCGAGCGAGGATCTGATCGGTCCACCACTGGCCGCGCCGGCCGGTGTAGCCGTACGCGAACCCGACGAGGCGGCCGCTCCGCGACCCGAGCACCAGCCGGAAGCCCTCGCGGTCGGCGTGCTGCGGGAGGCTGCTGCGGAAGCGCTCGACGTCGTCCGGCGTCTCGTCGTAACCCGGCGCGGTGAACGCCTCCCGATAGACGTCGACGAGCTCGTCGAGCGGCCGGTCGGCGGCCCAGGCCGTCAGCCGCTGGACCTCGAGGTCGGTCATGCCGGTCAACCTACGCATCGTGCCTTCGGCGCCCGGGTACGGCATCCTGGAAGCACCCGGGAGGTGACGACATGGCCGGACCGTACGACAAGCTCCCTGAGCCGGTCGACTTCGACAAGCTGATCACCTCGGCCGACATCGAGCCGGTGCCGGACCCCGAGGGCGGCATCGACCCGGAGCGCGAGTTCATGCTCCGCTGGGCCGGCCTGGGCTGACCCCGCAACTCGTCGGGCTGTCGACCTAGCTGGGCAGTCCGTCCTTGGTGCACAGGTCCTTCGGGACGTCGTCGGTCCGGTCCTCGATGATCAGCTTGAACAGCTCCTTGGACCGGTCCGGGTCCCAGTGCACCGCGAGGTCCGAGATCGGGACCGTGCAGGACAGGCCGCCACCGCTCGTGACGTGCGCCATGTTCCACACGAACCGGGCCAGTGACAGCGGCCCGACGTTCTCGCCGATCTTGATCGAGTCGGCGCCGGACATCGCCAGGTTCCAGTAGCGGAACGGGTTGAGCACCGTCCACGGCGATGCGGCCTTGTCGCCGATGGCGCCGATCACCTGGCGCTGGTTCTGCGCCCGCTGGATGTCGCCGGTGGCGAAGTGCCGGGTCCGGGCGTAGCCGAGGGCGGTCACGCCGTCGGCTTGCTGACAGCCGGCCTTGATGTCGAGACCCGCCTTCTTGTCCTTCATCGCCTCGTCCGGGCAGATCTGGATGCCACCGACCGCGTCGACGACGTTGACGAAGCCGCCGAGTCCGATCTCGACGTAGTCGTCGATCCGGATGCCAGTCGACTGCTCAAGCGTCTTGACCAGCAGCTTGGGTCCGCCGTACGAGAAGGCCGCGTTGACCTTGGTCTCGCCGTGGCCGGGGATGTCGACGATGGAGTCCCGCGGGATCGACAGCAGCAGCGGCTGACCGTCGCCCACGTGCAGCAGCATGATCGTGTCGGTGCGCTGACCGCTCGCGACCTTCTCGCCGCCGGTCCCGAGGTCCTTGCCCTCCTGCTTCGACAGACCCGCGCGGCTGTCCGAGCCGACCACGAGGTACGTCGTGCCCGGCTGGTCGTCCGGCCGGGCGCCACTGGGCTCGGCGTCGACCTTGTCGATCTTCGACCAGGCCCAGATCGGGATCAGGATGAGGAACAGGATCCAGACCAGGAACAGCGCGAGGATGATCCGCAGCCACCAGCGCTTGTTCTTCTTCGGCTTCGGCGGTCCCGGCGGTTGCTGCTGCCAAGGCTGCTCAGGCGCCGGGGCGGTCCGCCCGGGCGGCGGGAGGTTAGGCGGCGGCAGTGGATTGTCCGGCTCCTGGTAGGGCCGGATCGTCGGTGGCGGCGGTCCGGTCTGCTCGATCATCTGGGTCTGGTCGCTGTCGGGCACCGGCGGCGGGCCGCTCGACTGCGGAATCGCCTGGGTCGCATCGGGGTCGCCAGTCTGCTGCTGGCCCCCGTAGAGCCAGCCGTAACGGTCGTCGCTGGTCGGTTTGCTGCCGCCACCCGGTGGTCGTTCCGACATGCCGACCAGCGTAGGGGGCGAATGCGCGCAGTCACGACCGGTACCGGTCAGCGCGTGTTGATCCTGGTCACAGTCGTACGCCTCGCTCACCGATCGCTTCCGGACCGCCACGGCGCGTCTCGGCGTTTCGTGACGCGTGTGACGGATGTGACGGGGGAATACTGGCTATTCGAATCGTGGGCTGATGACGGGGCATCGGGGTCCCTCGGCGCGCCAGCGCGCCGTCCCGGGAGAGGAAGACGATGACGGAAGCCGACGCCGGTCGCGACATCGAGTCGCGCGCCGAGGCGGACCGGCGTGCCGAGCAGGCGCGATTCCGTCGTTCGCTCAGCCTGATGGGGATGACCCTGGTCCTCCCCGGATCGGCCCATCTGGTCGCGGGCAACAAGCGGCTCGGCATGATCATCCTGCGCATCTGGCTGGTGCTAGTCGGCGTGGCCCTGTTCGGCGTCGTCCTCTACCTGCTCGACCGCAACGCGATCTTCAGCCTGGCCACCAACACCGATCTCCTGCTGCTGGCCCGCATCGTGCTGATCCTGCTCGCGATCGCCTGGATCCTGCTCCTGACCGACGCCTGGCGGCTCGGCGACCCGCTGCGACTGCGGCGGGCGCACCGGGCGGTCATGATCGGCGTCAACAGCACGCTGTGCCTGGTCGCCGGCGGCGTCCTGCTCTTCTCGGCACATGTCGTCGCCGTGCAACGGGACTTCATCCAGACCGTGTTCGGCTCCGGCGTCGCGAGCGATCCGCACGACGGCCGCTACAACGTGCTGCTGCTCGGCGGCGACTCCGGCAAGGACCGCTGGGGATTGCGGCCGGACTCGATCACGGTGGCGAGCATCGACGAGGACACCGGCCAGACCATCCTGTTCGGCATCCCACGCAACCTGGCCAACGTGCCGTTCCCCGACGGCAGCGTCATGCACGACCGGTTCCCCGACGGCTACGACTGCGACGCCTGCTACATCAACAGCCTGTACACCTGGGGCGTCGACCATCCCAGCCAGTTCCACGGCTACGACGACCCCGGACTCGAGGCCACCATCGAGGGTGTCGAGGGCGTCACCGGACTCTCGATCAACTACTGGGCGATGGTGAACCTGGCCGGCTTCGACGCGCTGGTCGACGCGCTCGGCGGCGTGACGGTCGACGTCCCGAAGCCGATCCCGATCGGCGGCATCGGCGGCGCGATCACCGGCACGATCCCGGCCGGGGAGCAGCATCTGGACGGCTACCAGGCGCTCTGGTTCGCCCGCAGCCGGGTGGCCGACGACGACTACTCCCGGATGGCCCGGCAGAAGTGCCTGATGAGCGCGATGCTGAAGCAGATCGACCCGAAGCGGGTGGTGCTGAAGATGGGCGACATCGCCGATGCGAGCAAGCGGGTCTTCAAGACCGACATCCCGGCGTCCGCACTGCCCACCTTCATCGAGTTGGCCCTGAAGGCCCGAGGGGAGCCGATTCGTACCGTGTCGTTCGTTCCGCCGAAGATCGAGACGTACGATCCGGATTACGACAAGATCCGCGAGATGGTCGATGACGCGTTCGCCAAGGCGGAGGACGGACAGTCCGGCGGCAAGCACCATCGCCACGGCGAGGAGGCCGCCAACCAGACCGGGGATCTGGCTGCCTCGTGTTGACCGAAAGGACTCCGACCAGTCTGGGCGATTCGTCCCGTACGGACGGGTCGCTCGGCGCTCCGTACGGCGTGTCGGCGCCCGGCAGCGGGCCGGTCCCGTGCACAGTGCGCACAGGCCACCAGAGACCGTCCGGTCGACGGCGGCGTAACGTGCCGATTTGCGCACCTGGCGCGTGCCGTGGGTAGGCTCCCTCCGGCACGGGGTACGAACTTGCCGCGTCTCGGGCCATCGCGGTCTGGCCGCACGAAAGGATCTACGCCCCTGATGCGCTCCCAACCCCGGGTCGTCGCCGTCGTGGTGACATGGAACCGCCGGGACCTGCTGAAGCTCGCGCTGGGCGCGTTGCGCGGCCAGACCCGCGCGGTCGACCAGATCGTCGTCGTCGACAACTCCTCGTCCGACGGCACCCCCGACATGGTTCGCCGCGACTTCGCCGAGGTCGACCTGCAGACCATGTGCCGCAACACCGGCGGCGCCGGCGGCTTCGCGGCCGGCATCCAGCACGCGCTGGCCGACCACAAGCCGGACCTGCTGTGGCTGATGGACGACGACACCGTTCCCGAGCCCAGCGCCCTCGAGGAGCTGCTCGCGACGTCGAGCCGCTGCAACGGCCGGCATCCGGTCCTGCTGGCCAGCCGGGTGGTCTGGAGCGACGGCCGCGACCACCCGATGAACACGCCACGGCGCAAGCCCTGGGTGCGGCGCGCGGAGGCCCGTCGGGCCGAGGCCGCTGGTGCGGTCCCGATCCGGTCGGCGTCGTTCGTCTCGATCCTGGTGGACGCCAAGACCGTCGAGGCGCGCGGGCTTCCGATCGCGGACTACTTCCTGTGGAACGACGACTTCGAGTTCACGACCCGGTTGCTCCGGCGGCGGGTTGGGCTGCTGTGCCCGGACAGCGTCGTCGTGCACAAGACCAAGACGTTCGGCGCAACCGAGGCCGATCCGGGGGAGCGGTTCTACTTCGAGGTACGCAACAAGGTGTGGCTGTTCACCCGGAGCAGAGGCCTGAATCCGGCCGAGAAGGCGACCTATCTGGCGAGCACGACGCGGCGCTGGGCCCGGACGTTCGCCGCCAGCAGTGACCGGCGCGCCCTGGTACGGGAGTTCCGCCGTGGGCTGCGGGCCGGGCTAGGCTCGAAACCACGTCCGAACGCGGAGGCGCTGGCCGGCGCCCGTCATGGCGAGGTGGGCGATGCCTGACAAGCGTCCCGAGCTCCCGTTCTCCTTGCTGCTGCCGGTCTATGCCGGTGACCGGGCCGACTTCCTCCGCCGGGCCTTCGTCAGCTCGGTCAACGAGCAGACCCTGCGACCCGACGACGTCGTGGTGGTGCAGGACGGCCCGCTTCCGGCCGCGCTCAACCAGTTGTGCGACGAGCTCGCGGCGACCAGCCCGGTGCCGGTCAATCTGGTGCGGCTGGAGCGCAACGTCGGCCTGGGTCCGGCGCTCGACCACGGCCTGGAGGCGTGTGCCCACGACGTCGTCGCGCGGATGGACGCCGACGACGTCTCGCGGCCGCAGCGGTTCGAGATGCAGCTCCCGTTGATCGCCGACGGGGCCGACATCGTCGGCTCGGCGCTGATGGAGTTCGTGGACGACGTCGACGAGGTCGTGCAGGTCCGGGTGCCCCCGCTCAATGCGGACTGGATCCGGTCGGCGGTCCGGTTCCGCGACCCGTTCAACCATCCGACGGTCGTCTACCGGCGGTCCATGGTGCAGAAGGTCGGCGGCTACCAGGACCTGCCGCTGATGGAGGACTACCTGCTCTTCGCGCGTATGCTCGCTGAGGGCGCGGTTCCGGCCAACGTCGCCGAGCCCCTCGTTTACTACCGAATCGGCGCGGGGGCGTACGCTCGGCGTGGCGGCACCGCGTTGTTGCGCAGCGAATGGGCTCTGCAGCGGCGGTTCCTTGAGCTCGGGATCACGAATCGGGTCGAGTTCGCGCGCAACATCGTCGTACGCGGTGGCTATCGCCTGGTACCCGAGCCGATGCGGCGGGTCGCGTACCGTCGACTCATCGCTCGGCGAGGGATACAGGGGACACACAGCAACCCCGGCAGCAACCACTGACCACGCCCGCCACATGCTAATAGTCCAAATGGAGATGTCTTGAGCGAACCAGACCTCGTCGTCGTCGGCTCCGGCCTGTTCGGGCTGACCATCGCCGAGCGCTGCGCCAACGAGCTGGGCCTCGACGTCCTCGTGCTCGATCGTCGCCACCACATCGGCGGCAACGCCTACAGCGCGCCCGACCCGGAGACCGGGATCGAGGTGCACCAGTACGGCGCGCACCTGTTCCACACCTCCAACACGCGGGTGTGGGACTACGTCAATCACTTCACGTCGTTCACGGGCTATCAGCACCGGGTCTTCACCAAGTACCAGGGCCAGGTCTACCCGATGCCGCTGAACCTCGGCCTGATCAACCAGTTCTTCGGCCGCTCGTTCACGCCTGACGAGGCCCGTGCCCTCGTCGCCGAGCAGGCCGCCGAGATCGACAGCAAGGACGCCCAGAACCTCGAGGAGAAGGGCATCTCGCTGGTCGGCCGTCCGCTCTACGAGGCGTTCATCCGCGGCTACACGCTCAAGCAGTGGCAGACCGACCCGAAGGAGCTGTCGGCCGCGATCATCACCCGGCTGCCGGTCCGCTACACCTACAACAACCGCTACTTCAACGACACCTACGAGGGCCTTCCGACCAACGGCTACACGAAGTGGCTGGAGAACATGGCCGACCACGACAAGATCGAGGTCCGGCTGAACACCGAGTTCTTCGACGTCAAGGACGACATCGTCGGCAGCGTCCCGATCGTCTACACCGGGCCGGTCGACCAGTACTTCGGCAACGCCGTCGGCAGCCTGTCCTGGCGCACGATCGACCTGGAGACCTCGGTCGAGCCGGTCGGCGACTTCCAGGGCACGTCGGTGATGAACTACGCCGACGAGGACGTGCCGTACACCCGGATCATCGAGCCGCGGCACTTCCACCCCGAGCGGGACCACTACCCGAGCGACAAGACGGTCATCCAGCGCGAGTACTCTCGGTTCGCCGGCGAGGGCGATGAGCCCTACTACCCGATCAACACTGCCGAGGACCGGGCCAAGTTGCTTGAATACAGGGAACTGGCGCGGTCGGAGAAGCAGGTGCTGTTCGGAGGCCGACTCGGGACCTACAAGTACCTCGACATGCACATGGCGATCGGGTCCGCGCTGTCGATGTACGACAACAAGATCAAGCCGCACTACACGCAGGGTGCGGTGCTGGAGAGTGGAGGAATCGAGGCATGACCGCGCAGACCGAGACCGCACCGGACGCTCCGGAGCGGTCAGAGGACAAAGTGCGCCGGGTTCTTCAGCGGGTGATCTTCCCCGAGGACCGCGACCTCGATGTGCTGCCGCTCTACGTCGACTACGGCGCGAGTGTCGGTGTTCCCCGTGAGGACGAGGAAGGCGGCCCACAGGTCACCGAGGTCAAGGTCGTCGACGCGCTCTCGTCGGAGCAGCATCCCGAGAACATCCTGGATCGGCACCGGCTGCGTGTGGTCGCCGACCAGCGGGTGTCGTTCGCGACCTACTTCAACGCCTTCGCGGCGAGCTACTGGCGGATGTGGACCGTCGTCGACGAGGTCGTCCTCCGGGTCCGGGTCAGTGGGCAGGCGACCGTCATCGTCTACCGCTCGACGGCCGACGGACGTTCGCAGCGGGTCGACTCGGAGTCCTCCGAGAGCGGGGAGGGCGGCGGCGACTTCGAGTTCACGCTGCCGCTGAAGCCGTTCGGCGACGGCGGCTGGTACTGGTTCGACGTCTGGGCCGGCACCGACGACGCCGTGCTCGAGGAGGCGTCCTGGTGCGCCGACGTCCCGGCGGAGCGGGGCCGGATGGGCACCGCGACGGTGGGCATCACCGTGATCCGGCCGGACTCCGCGGTGCCGCTGCTCGGTCAGCTGGCCGCCGACAAGGAGGTCATGGCCGCGCTCGACGAGGTCATCGTCGTGGACCAGGGCACCAAGCGGGTGCACGACGAGCCGGACGCCGCCCGGATCGACGATGCGATGGGCGGCAAGCTCCGCGTCATCGAGCAGGGCAACATCGGCGGTTCCGGCGGCTTCGCCCGGTCGCAGTACGAGACCGTGAAGGCCGGCACGAGCACGTACGTCCTGCTGCTCGACGACGACATCGTGGCCGAGCCCGAGAGCATCCTGCGGGCGATCACGTTCGGCGACCTGGCCCGCCGCCCGACGCTGGTCGGCGGCCACATGTTCAGCCTCTACGCGCGTTCGCAGCTGCACAGCTTCGGCGAGCAGGTGGCGCGCTGGCGGTTCTGGTGGGGTCCGGCGGCCCGGGTCAACCCGGAGCACGACCTGGCCAACCGCAGTCTGCGAGCGACCCGATGGCTGCACAGCCGCGTCGACGTTGACTACAACGGCTGGTGGATGTGCCTGATCCCGCGGGTCGTCCTCGAGGAGATCGGCCTCGGGCTGCCGCTGTTCATCAAGTGGGACGACGCGGAGTATGGCCTGCGCGCCCAGGCGGCCGGCTACCCGACCGTGTCGATGCCCGGCGTCGCCGTCTGGCACGTGCCGTGGACCGACAAGAACGACGCGCTCGACTGGCAGGCCTACTACCACCAGCGCAACCGCACCGTGGCGGCGCTGCTGCACTCGCCCTACGACTACGGCGGCCGGGTGGTGCGCGAGAGCTTCATCCACCAGGTCAAGCACCTGCTCGCGATGCAGTACTCCACCGCGGAGCTGCGGCTGCGGGCGCTCGAGGACATCCTGTCCGGTCCCGGCCACCTGCACGCGCAGATCGGCACCAAGCTGCCCGAGGTGCGGGCGATGCGGACCGAGCACTCCGACGCGCAGACCAAGCCGCATGCCGACGCGTTCCCGCGGCCCCGGCTGCTGAAGCCGCCGAAGCGCGGTCACGACCCGTCCGACCCGCAGAGCCAGCTGGCACAGCTCAAGACCGCGACCCTGGGCAGCATCCGGCAGATGTTCCCGATCCGCGACCTGGCCAAGCGTCACCCGGAGGCCCGGATCTCGGCCCGCGACGCGCGCTGGTGGCGGCTGGTCGCCCTGGACTCCGCGATCGTGTCGACGACCGACGGCACCGCCGCGTCCTGGTATCGCCGCGAGCCCAAGGAGTTCCAGCGCCTGCTGCGCCGGACGATCCGGGTCCACGAGCAGTTCGCACTCGAGTGGCCGCGGCTGGCCCGCGAGTACCGCGCTGCCCTGCCCGAGCTGACGTCGATGCACGGGTGGGAGTCCACCTTCGATGCCGCCCGTCCGGCGGATGACGAGACCGCAGGAGAGGTGGCCGCCGAGGCCGAGCCCTCCAAGCCCACGAGCGTCACCAAGACGCCGGTCTCCGACGCATCCGAGCCGGCCGACGGCCTCACCGCCGCGCCCCAGGTCGCCGAGGCACCGCCGCCGGGGGCCAGTAAGGAGTCGCAGTGAGCCTCGCGGGAACGCTCGACGCCGAGCACCCGCACGGACCGCTGAAGCCGCCGGGGGACACTACCGGGCTGTTCGGCGTGTTCCGGCGCCGTTACCTGCTGAGCCTGCTTGTCCGCAAGGAGGTGCGGGTTCGCTACCAGGCGTCCGTGCTGGGCATGGCGTGGTCGTACATCAAACCGCTGGTGCGGTTCCTGACCTACGTCGTCATCGTCGGCTACGTCATCGGGCTCAAGGACCTCGAGAACTATCCGCTGCACGTTTTCTGCGGCATGATGATCGTCCACTTCTTCACCGAGACGCTGAGCGCGGGCACCAAGTCGGTGGTGAAGAACAAGTCGCTGGTCAACAAGATGAACGTGCCTCGGGAGATGTTCCCGGTCGCGTCGCTGCTGGTCACGACCTATCACATGTTCCCGCAGTACGTGATCCTGCTGATCGGTTGTGTGCTCATCGGCTGGAGCCCGGGCCCGGCGGCACTGGCCGCTGGTGTCCTGAGCCTGCTCCTGGTCGCGACGTTCTCACTGGCGGTCGGGCTCGCGTTCAGCGCGCTCAACGTGCTCTACCGCGACGTCCAGAACTTCACCGAGACGATCCAGCTCCTGGTGCGGTGGACGACCCCGATGATCTACCCGTTCGAGCTGGTCGCCAGTCGTACCAACGGCAACTGGCTCGAACAGCTCTACCTGGCCAACCCGGTCGCGATCGCCGTCATGCTGGCGCAGCGGTGCTTCTGGGTGCCGACCCTCGACCACCCGCGCGAAGTGGTGCTGCCCTCCCACCTCATGATCCGCGGCCTCATCATGGTGGCCATCTCGCTGGTGCTCGTGTACATAGCGCAGAAGCTGTTCAGCCGGCTCGAGGGAAGATTCGCGGAGCAGATGCTCTAATGGCCCAGTCCGTCATTCTCGACCAGGTGTCGAAGCGCTTCACCCTTCGCGACGCGCGAACGCTGAAGCGCCAGATCGTCGCTCTCGCCCGTCGTGAGCCGGTCAGCCACAGCTTCTTCGCGGTCAACGACGTCTCGCTGGAGGTGCAGGAGGGCGAGTCGATCGGCCTGATGGGCCTCAACGGCTCGGGCAAGTCGACCCTGCTCCGCCTGATCTCCGGCGTCCTGCGACCCGACGACGGGGTCGTGCTGACCCGGGGCCGGATCGCCGGGCTGATCGAGGTGAGCGCCGGCTTCCACAAGCAGCTCACCGGCCGGGAGAACATCTACCTCAACGGCGCGATCATGGGCATGTCCGAGGCCGAGATCGACAGCAAGTTCGACGAGATCGTCGACTTCTCCGAGATCGAGCGGTTCCTGGACCAGCCGGTCGGCAGCTACTCGTCGGGCATGTTCGCCCGGCTCGGGTTCTCCGTGTCGGTGGCGGCCGAGTCGGACATCTTCATCATCGACGAGGTGCTCGCGGTCGGCGACCCGCCGTTCAAGAAGAAGTGCATCAAGCGCATCCAGGAGATCCGTGACGAGGGGCGGACGATCTTCTTCGTCAGCCACAACACGACGCAGGTCAAGCGGATCTGCTCCCGCGCGGTCGTACTCGAGTCCGGCAAGCTCGCCTTCGACGGCTCGGTGGACGACGCGATCCACCATCTGCACTACGACGACGACACCGACGACTTCGACGCCGAGGGCGGCGAGATCTGACCGTCGCGGGTCGCTAGTCGCGCTGCCAGGCCGCCCAGGCGGAGTCGACGATCTCGGCGAGGTCGTGCCTGCTGCGCCAGCCGAGGACGTTCTCGATCCGGTCGACCTGGGCGACCAGCTGCGCCGGGTCGCCGGGCCGCCGCTCGACCACGATCGGCTCGACCGTCAGGCCGCTCGAGGTCGCGATCTGGTCCAGCACGGCGCGCACCGACGCACCCTGACCGGAGCCCACGTTGAACACGTCGTGCGGCTGCTCGTCGCGACCGAGGTAGTCCAGCGCCGCCAGATGCGCCTGGGCCAGATCGAGCACGTGGACGTAGTCGCGGATGCAAGTGCCGTCGGGAGTGTCGTAGTCGTCGCCGAAGATGCGGGGCTGCTGGCCGCTGGTGAGCTGCTGCAGCGCGATCGGGATCAGGTTGAACACGCCGGGGTCGCCCAGGTCGTTCCATCCGGCGCCGGCGACGTTGAAGTAGCGCAGGTTGACCGTGCGGAGGCCCCACGCGGTACCGGCGGCGCGGTTCATCCATTCGCAGACCAGCTTGGTCTCGCCGTACGGTGCGATCGGCCGTGGTGCGGCGTCCTCGTCGATCAGTGCGCCGGGCGCCACGTCAGGCAGGCCGTAGGTCGCCGCGGACGACGAGAACATCAGCTTGCGTACGCCCTGGGCCTCCATCGCCTGCAGCAGGTTGGCGTTGCCGCCGACGTTCTGCTCGTAGTACCAGGCCGGCCGGGCCACCGACTCGCCGACCTGCTTCTTGGCCGCGATGTGGATCACGGCGTCGACCCCGTGGTTGCCCATGACCTTGGCCAGTGCCTCGGTCGCACCCGGCGCCGCCAGGTCGATGCGCTCGAGCTCGACCTCGCCGATCCGGCCGGCGTCGCCCGTGCTCAGGTCGTCGACCACGACGACGCGGTCGCCGCGCTCGGCGAGCAGACGGACGACGTGCGCTCCGATATAGCCGGCTCCGCCGGTCACCATGACAGCCATGGCGGCCAGCCTAGTGGCGACCGGGTACGGTCAGGCGCGTGGTGGAGGCGGTGATCCTGGCGGGCGGTCTCGGCACCCGACTGCGTCCGTTGACCGACCGGCGACCCAAGCATCTGCTCCCGGTCGGCGGCGTGCCGTTCCTGCAGCACCAGTTGGCCAAGCTGGCCGCCGTGGGCATCAAACACGTCGTACTGGCGACCTCCTATCACGCGGCCGACTTCGAGCCGGTATTCGGCGACGGCAGTGCGCTCGGCCTGGCGCTCGACTACCTGACCGAGACCGAGCCGCTCGGCACCGGCGGTGGGCTGCGCAATGCCGCGGCCGCGCTGCGCGGAGCGCCGGAGGATCCGGTCGTCGTGCTCAACGGCGATCAGCTGTCCGGCCACGACATCACCGCGCAGCTGGCCCACTTCGACGCCACCGGCGCCGAGCTGTCCCTGCATCTGGTCGAGGTGCCGGACCCGACGGCGTTTGGCTGTGTGCCGACCGATGCGGCCGATCGGGTCGAGGCCTTCCTCGAGAAGTCGCCCGATCCGGTCACCGACCAGATCAACGCGGGCTGCTACGTCTTCCGCCGGTCCGTCATCGACGGCATCCCGACCGGCCGCCGCGTCTCGGTCGAACGCGAGACCTTCCCCGGCCTGCTCGCCGCGGGCGCCAAGGTGCTCGGCGTCGTCGAGCAGTCGTAC
>DATFRX010000212.1:0-7799 GCA_035262905.1 Nocardioidaceae bacterium | reverse complement strand
ACCCCGCCCGACGGCACTCCGCCGACGATGCAGATGTACCTCTGGCACCTGCCCAAGGCGCCGAACTCGCTCGAGCCGTACCTGCCGACCAGCGGCGCGTTCGACGCCAGCGTGCTCCACCACGAGTACACCCACGGCCTGTCCAACCGGCTCGTCGTCGATGCCACCGGCAACTCGACGCTCAACAGCATCCAGGCCGGTGCGATGGGCGAGGCATGGAGCGACTATTACGCGATGGACTTCCTTGTCAGCAAGGGATTCCAGCCCGACAGCATCGCCAAGGACGGCCAGGTGCTCGAGGGCCGATATCTGCTCGCCAACCAGTTCCCGTTCCGCACCATGGCGATGGACTGCGACCCCGGCTCCAAGGTCGCGAACTGCACGCAGATCGACGGACAGACCAAGGGCGGTTACACATACGGCGACTTCCCGGCCATCGGCGGCAGCCCCGAGGTGCACTCGAGCGGCGAGGTCTGGTCCCAGACGCTGTGGGACATCCGCGAGAAGTACGGCCACCGGATCGCCGACATGCTGATCACCCGCGCGATGGAGCTCTCGCCCGCGGACCCGTCGATGCTCGACATGCGCAACGCGATCCTGCAGGCCGACCAGATCGTCTACGCCGGAGCGCACACCGACGGCCTGTGGCGGCTGTTCGCCGACCGTGGCATGGGCTGGTTCGCCGGCTCCGTCGACGGCAGCGACGTGCTCCCGGCCGAGGACTTCCACGTCCGCCCGTCGGCGCAGGCGAAGCCCGGCGCCATGACCGGCGAGGTCACCGACCCGGCGACCGGTGACCCGATCAGCGGGGCGATCGTCGCCATCACCGGTCACGACTCTGGCTACGTCGGGTCGTTCTCCGCCAAGACCGACGCCACCGGCTCGTACACGATCGGCAACGTGCCACCCGGCCAGTACAAGAAGGTCGTCGTGGTCGCGGACAGCCGCGAGATCCTGAGTCGCCGGGTCCGGATCCCGGCCGGCAACGCGATCGAGGTGGACTTCGCACCACGGCGTGACTGGGCGGCCGAGGCCGGCGGCGGCAGCGTGACGGCGTTCGACCAGCCCGACTACTCCGACTTCGGCTGCGGGCCGGGCGGCGCGATCGACCTGTCGCAGGGCACCGGCTGGGGCAGTGACACCGCCGGCGAGGACGGCGCGGCGTACCCCGACCCGAAGAGCATCACGATCAAGCTCTCGCAGCCGATCGACATCGCGCAGGGCGACGCCGCGTTCGCCGTCGAGCCCACGGCGACGTGCGGCGACCCGGGCAGCTCGTCCACCGGCGAGTACAGGATCCAGTTGTCGACCGACGGTGACAACTGGCAGACCGCGGTCGACGGCACGGGCAATGCCAGGTTCACCGAGGCCAACCGCTACGTCTACACCGACATCGACTCGGCGATCTCGATGAACGACGCGGAGTACGTCCGGTTCACGATCGTGAGTCCGCAGGTCCCGGACTTCGATCAGAACTGCCCGGACGGTCCGTTCGGCGGCTGCGAGTTCATGGACCTCACCGAGCTGCAGGTCTTCGGCACCGCGTCGGACTAGCGCGGCATCGGATACCACGTTCTCGTGGTACGTGCGCACTCTGCACGGCGTCGACACGATGCGGAGTGCGTACGCGCCGTGCAAGGACCTTGGGCCCGGGACGTGCCGCGGCGCAAGGTCTATCGTTCGAAGCGGCGGTGCTCAACGCGAGCATGACTGAGCGTTGAGGGAGGCGTTGTGATGAAACCGCTTCGTTGCCTGTTCGGACGACATTCGTGGACCAGAGTCCCATCCAAGGATGGCGAGGGCGTCGTGCAGTGCGCGCACTGCAGTAAGCCCCTCGGGAACTCGTCGGAGAGATACGGCGGCGGATGGCCGCAGATGCACGACCCAGCCAGTATTCGAAACCCGACTCAAGACCGACGAGGTCCTTACCGTCGCTGAACATCCATGGGCTTGACCCACACGCCCGGGCGTAGCGAATGTTGGCGCAAGATGCAGGCTTCGCGGTGCGAAAACCTGCATCTCCCGCCAACTCTCGGCTGACCGCCAGGCTGACCGCTAGCCAACGCGGCATTCCCTAGCTACCCGCGAGTAGGAGCAGCGTCACACGCGCGTACGCTGCTCGCACGGGGTCGGGCCCAATAGGCTCTGAAGCCGCATCGGGGCGCCAACCTGCGTTGGGAGTGACCATCGTGGCCGTCAGACTCGTCGTCGGGCTCGGCATGACCGCGATCGTGCTGCCGCTGGCCATCCAGCGGATCCTCTGGCTCTATCGCGTCGCGACCAGCGGCCAGCCGGCACCGGACCGCACCGCCGATGTCACGAAGCGGCTCGGCGAGCGGGTCAGGGACCAGGTCGTGGAGGTCTTCGGCCAGCGCAAGCTCCTCAAGTGGACCGTGCCCGGCACCGCGCACTTCTTCGTGTTCTGGGCGTTCGTCGTCCTGGCGTCGGTCTACCTCGAGGCCTACGGCGCGCTGTTCGACAAGGACTTCCACATCCCGATCATCGGCACCTGGCCGGTGGTCGGGTTCATCCAGGACTTCATCGCCCTGGCGGCACTGGGCGGCATCATCACGTTCGCGGTCATCCGGCTGCGCAACGCCCCGAGCAAGCTGGATCGCCAATCCCGGTTCAAGGGCTCGCATCTCGGCGGCGCCTGGCTGATCCTGTTCATGATCTTCAACGTCATCTGGACGTTGTTCCTCTTCCGTGCCACGGCCATCAACACCGGCACCTTCCCGTACGACACGGGCGCCTTCGTATCCGAAGGTGTGGCGAAGCTGCTCGACCCGCTCGGCCACAACGCCAACGAGACCATCGAGACGATCGCGGTGCTGCTGCACATCGCCGTGATGCTGATCTTCTTGCTGATCGTGCTGCACTCCAAGCACCTGCACATCTTCATCGCGCCACTCAACGTGCTGTTCAAGCGGGAGCCGAAGGCGCTCGGCGACCTGCAGCCGATGATGAGCAACGGCAAGGAGCTCGACTTCGAGGAGGCCGACCCCGACGAGGACATCTTCGGACGCGGCAAGATCGAGGACTTCACCTGGAAGGGCATGCTCGACTTCGGCACCTGTACCGAGTGCGGCCGCTGCCAGAGCCAGTGTCCCGCGTGGGCCACCGACAAGCCGCTGTCGCCGAAGCTGCTCATCATGGACCTCCGCGATCACGCGATGGCCAAGGCGCCGTACCTCCTCGCGGACGAGGACGACCGAGACGGGCTGTCAGACGCCGTCAAGGCAGAGGCCGAGCGGCCACTCGTCGGGCCGGAGGACGCCCACGGGGTCATCGATCCCGACGTGCTGTGGTCATGTACGAGCTGCGGCGCCTGCGTCGAGCAGTGCCCGGTCGACATCGAGCACGTCGACCACATCGTCGACATGCGGCGCTATCAGGTGCTCGTCGAGTCGAACTTCCCGACCGAGCTCAACCAGCTCTTCAGGGGCCTCGAGACCAAGGGCAAACCCTGGAACATGGCACCGACCGCCCGGATGGACTGGGCCAAGGGACTGCCGTTCGAGGTGAAGCAGGTCGGTGGCGACGTCGACGACCTCACCGAGGTGGAGTGGCTGTTCTGGGTCGGCTGCGCGGGCGCGTACGAGGACCGGGCCAAGAAGACCACCCGTGCGGTCGCCGAGCTGCTCAACCTGGCCGGCGTCGACTTCGCCGTGCTCGGCGAGGGCGAGACCTGCACGGGCGACCCGGCCCGTCGGTCCGGCAACGAGTTCGTCTTCCAGATGCTGGCGCAGCAGAACGCCGAGGTGCTCCAGGAGGCCAAGGCGACCAAGGTCATAGCGACCTGCGCGCACTGCTTCAACACGTTGAAGAACGAGTACGGCCAGCTCGGCGTCGAGCTCGAGGTGGTGCACCACACGCAGCTGCTCAATGCGCTCGTACGCGAGGGCAAGCTGACGCCGGTGGCGCCGCCGGACGGCTCGGTCAACGGCCGGACGATCACCTACCACGACCCCTGCTACCTCGGTCGGCACAACGAGGTCTACACGCCGCCGCGCGAGCTGCTCGACATCCTCCCCGGTGCCGAGTTCGCCGAGATGCCACGCAACTCCGAGCGGTCCTTCTGCTGCGGAGCCGGCGGCGCCCGGATGTGGATGGAAGAGACCATCGGCGAGCGGATCAACCTCAACCGCACCAACGAGGCGGTCGCCACCGGCGCCGATCAGATCGCGGTCGCCTGCCCGTTCTGCAACGTGATGCTGTCCGACGGGCTCACCGAGAAGCAGTCGAAGGGCGAGGCCCGCGAGGAGGTCGAGGTCCTCGACGTGGCGCAGATGCTGCTCGCGGCGGTACGCCGTGGCGATGCGTGACCGGGCACGACGCGAGAACTAGCCTCTAGCTGGTACGCGGGGCGCTGACGACCGGCCGATCTCGGTCCGGTCGTCGCTCATCGCCGCAGGCGGAGGTGGATGACCATGGCACCGAGCGACGACTCCGGCGGAGTGCCCGTCGAGGACGCCCGACTCGGGCCGAGCTGGCGCTTCCGTCGCGGACTGCTGGAGTTCGACCGGCTGTCGTTCTTCACCGACGCCGTGTTCGCGATCGCGATGACCCTGCTGATCGTCGCGATCGAGCCGCCCAAACTGACTGGCGACACGGCGTCACCGGCGGTGCTTCGCGAGGCGCTGAGCGATCTCGGGCCGCAGATCTTCAGCTTCTTCCTCGCGTTCCTGCTGCTCGCCCGCTATTGGCTGGCCCACCATGCGTTCTGCGCGATCCTCGAGCGGGTCGACCGGACGCTGGCCAGCATCACCCTGTTCTACCTGGCGTTCGTCGCCTTCCTGCCGTTCCCGACCGCGCTGGTCGGCGAGTACGGCTCGAACCCGGTGTCGGCGATGCTGTTCGCGATCTGCCTGACCGCCATCAGCGGCATCGAGACGCTGATGCTGTGGCACGCGATGCGGGCCGGCCTGACCCGAGTGCGGCCGGTTCCGCGCCCGGCGTACCGCTATGCCCTCTCGCAGTCGGCGCTGCCCGCCGTGCTCATCGCGGCGTCAATCCCGATCGCCCTGCTGAGTACGACAGCCGCGATCGCAATGTGGATCCTCGCGATCCCGCTGGGTCGGCTGGTCGAGTGGGTCGCACCGGCCGGCGCCAGGGCGTACGTCGAGATCTTCCGACCCGAGACGGCGTCGACGCCGGAGTGACGTCACGAGCGACACCAGTCGGCATCGGAGCGCCGTCGATCCCCTGATCGGCGGCGTTTTCGCTGCTCAGGCGCGGTGCCGGCCAGGCGCCTGACGTCTCGATGCTGCTGCTCGACGGCACTGTGACGCCATAATGACGCAGAATTTTGCCATCATGCCTTGACACTGACGTCGTGATGATGTCAAAGTGATGTCACAACAGCAGCACGAAGACAACAGGAGGACATCATGTTCGGACTCACCAACGCCGACCTCGGTTACCTCGCCCGGATGCAGATCGACGAGCGCACCAAGGACGCCAAGGCTCGCCGCCTGGCTCGGATCGCTCGCGGCCGCCGCAACCACCGCCGCTTCCCGGTCCGCTTCGCCGCCACCCACTGACCTCGAGCCGGAAGGGCGAGCCGCATGCTCACCACCACCGACACCGCGCTGACCGACGCCGTTCGAAGCTTCCACCTCGAGGACCGTCCGCGGTCGACCGAAGGGGTCGGCATCAGCAGCTACCTGCGCTGGTGCACGACCCCGGGCGTCAGCATCGCGGTCATCGACGGCAGTGAGCTCGCGACGACCTGGTGCGGCGGCGTACGAGACGCCAACACCCGCCACCCGGTCGACCCGAACACCCGGTTCCAGGCCGGCTCGGTGAGCAAGCCGGTCGCGGCCGCCTGCGCCCTTCGCCTGGTCGCCGAGGGAGTGCTCGACCTCGACGACGACGTCAACGACCGGCTCCGGTCCTGGCAGATCCCGAGCAACGACGGCTGGCTCCCGCGCATCACACTGCGCCAGCTGCTGTCGCACACCGCCGGGCTGACCGTGCACGGCTTCCCCGGCTACGCGGCCGGACAGTATGTGCCGTCGGTTCCCGAGGTGCTCGACGGCATCGGCAACACGCCGCCGGTCTGGGTCACGACCCTGCCCGGTCTCCAGTTCAGCTACTCCGGTGGCGGCTATTGCGTCATGCAGCAACTGCTGACCGACGTCACCGAGATGACCTTTGCCCACCTGGCGTACGAGCTCGTCCTCGAGCCGGCCGGCATGACCGAGAGCACGTACGAGCAGCCCCTCCCGCCCGAGCATGTCGATGCCGCGGCGACCGGGCACCGCTTCGGCGGCCGTCCCGTGTCGGGCCGCTGGCACACCTACCCCGAGCAGGCCGCCGCCGGACTCTGGTCGACCCCGTCCGACCTGGCCCGATTCTTCCTCGCGATCGAGCGCAGCCGCGCCGGCGCCGCCGATGCCCTGCTGCCGCGCGAGCTCGCCGTACAGATGGCGACTCCGCATGCGGCCAACCGGCCATACGGCCTCGGACTCCAGCTCGCCGACGACGGCGCGCCGCAGTCGATCGGCCACAGCGGCAGCGACGAGGGCTTCCGTACCTATGCCGTCCTCTACGGCACCGGTCAGGGCGCCGTCGTCATGACCAACGCCGACTCCGGCGAATCCCTCATCACCGAGGTCCTGCTGCCGAGCCTGACCAAGCACCTCGACTGGCCGACCAAGGCCGACGAGCCGCCGATGTCCACGACGGCCGACAGCGACGAGCTGGCCGGGACCTACCGCACCGACAAGGGCAACCTCGAGGTCCGGCCGATCGGATCCGGCGTCGAGCTGCACGCGCTGGGCCAGGCCCCGCTGCGGTTCGCCCCCGAGGCCGACGGCAGGTGGCGCTGCACCACCCTGCAGGCCGACCTCACCTTCCCGAGCCCGAAGACCCTCGTGCTCCATCAGCACGCCATGTACGTCAAGGACGTCGTCGCCACCCGCGTCGACTGACGTCCCGCTCCCCTGGCGGTAGCCAAATCCCGAGACACGCCCGCGTGTCTCGGGATTTCGCTACCCTCACGGGCTTCGGCGCCCCTCGTACGCCGCCCGTAACTGTCCCCGGTCGCCAACCTGACGCCATTTGACATCACTTCCGCTTGACATGACATCATCATGATGTCATGATGGTGTCATGGAGTTAACGACGTACGTAGACACCCTCCGAGCCGACCTGATGCGTGCCGCCGAAGCGCTCGGTCCGGAGAGTCGAGCCGCCGCGGAGCGACTAGAGGTCGCACTCGAGCCGGCGACCCGGATGGCCCTGATGGAGGCGCTGTCCGATGCCGCCGCCGAGATCACCCAGGACCTGCCGCATGCCGCGGTCGAGGTCCGGCTCAAGGGCCGCGAGCCGCAGTTCGTCGTCACGGCGACCGAGCCGGAGATGCCGGAGCCGGAGCCTGCCGAGTCCGAGCCGATCGACGACGCCGACGACACCGTCGCCCGAATCACGGTCCGGATCCCCGAGGGCCTCAAGGGCCGCGCCGAGCAGGCCGCCGCCGACCTCGGCCAGTCGCTCAACGCCTGGATCGTCCAGGCAATCCGCCGGGCCACCCGACCGGGCGGAATCAACGTCGACGTCGACCTCGGCAGCATGTTCCAGTCCGGCCCGCCCGGACAGCCGTGGCCGAGCCGCCAGTCCAAGCGCATGAAGGGCTGGGCCCGCTAGACCAGCCACCCCCAGACGACCACACTCCGCACGGCAGACCGGCCGCTGCGGGAGCCGAACACACCCGAAAGCAGGTTTGCCATGTACGAGTTCGCCACCCCCGAGCCGGTCCGACTGCGTATCGAGTTCGGCTCCGGCGACATCGTGAT
>DATFRX010000211.1:0-3475 GCA_035262905.1 Nocardioidaceae bacterium | reverse complement strand
CGGGATCTGGATCTCCTCGAAGTCGAGCTTGCGGTTCTGGTCGGCCTCGGCCGCCATCTCCTCGTACCGCTCCAGCCGGGCGCGGCTCTTCGCCTGCCGGGCGCGGGGGCTGGACCGGACCCACTCGAGCTCGTCCTCGAGGCGCTTGCGCCGCTTCGCGTCCTTCTGGCCCTCGACCTTCAGCCGGGTCGCCTTGGTCTCCAGGTAGGTGGAGTAGTTGCCCTCGTAGGGGTAGGCGTGGCCGCGGTCAAGCTCGAGGATCCAGCCGGCCACGTTGTCCAGGAAGTAGCGGTCGTGGGTGACGGCCAGGACCGTTCCCGGGTAGGCGGCCAGATGCTGCTCCAGCCACTGCACGCTCTCGGCGTCCAGATGGTTCGTCGGCTCGTCGAGCAGCAGCAGGTCGGGCTGTTGCAGCAGCAGCTTGCACAGCGCCACCCGCCGCCGCTCACCACCGGACAGGGTGTCGACCATGGCATCGGGCGGCGGGCAGCGCAGGGCGTCCATCGCCTGCTCGAGTCGCGAATCCAGGTCCCACGCATTGGCATGGTCGAGCGCGGTCTGCAGTTCCCCCATCTCGGAGAGCAGTGCGTCGTAGTCCGCGTCGGGATCGGCCAGCTGCTCGGAGATCTGGTTGAACCGGTCGACCTTGGCCTTGATCTCGCCCACGGCCTCCTCGACGTTGTCGAGCACCGTGGTCCCCTCGGTCAGTGGGGGCTCCTGCAGCAGGATGCCTACGGTCGCCTCGGGATCGATGATCGCGTCACCGTTGTTGGGTTGCTCGATCCCGGCCATGATCTTGAGCAGGCTGGACTTGCCGGTGCCGTTGGGCCCGACGACGCCGATCTTGGCCCCGTGGAGGAACGACAAGGTGACGTTGTCGAGAACGACCTTGTCTCCGTAGGCCTTACGGACGTTGCGCAGCGTAAAGACGTAATCCGCCATGATCATTCAGCCTACGGGCTGGACCGACGCCGATCCCAATCGGCTCCGCCGCCGATCAGGCCGCTCCCAGGGTCGGAATCGAGGACCCGCTCTGGGCTGCGTCGGCACCGATCGACTCGCCGACCGAGCGCTCCAACTCGCGGAACATCTCCTCGTCGTCAGTCGACGACTCCTCCTGCTGTACTGGCCGCTCAGTGCGCCGGAACGCGCTGGTCCCTCGGGCGAGATCATGCGCCACGGTGGTGGCCTCGAGCACGTCGCGCCGATGCTCGACGCCGTCGTCGCCCTTCCAGACCGAGGCGCGAAGCTTGCCCACGACCACGACCGGCTCGCCCTTGTTGATCGACGAAGCCACGTTGCGGGCCAGATCGCGCCACGCCTTGACCGTCAGCCACACCGTGTCGGCGTCTCGCCACTCCCGAGTCGCCCGGTCGAACCATCGCGGTGTAGATCCGATCCGGAACATGGCCCGCTCCGCCTTGCCGTTGCCACCTCGAAACTCCACCTCGGTGCCGACATAGCCGAACACCGTCACGCTGACCTCACTCATCGGACCTCCTCGCAGGACGCGGGCCGCGGGGGCTCGCTCGTACGACACCACTCTGTGTCGTGCGAGCGCGCCATCGGACTACGTGAGCCGTACCTGTGGACAACCCCGCCGTCCGGCACCGCTGTGGATCGGCTACCGACCGAGCCGCGCCGCCCGGCCATGGAGATAGCGCTGCTGTGGAAGGTTCGTCGTCCGCCGGGCCGCCAGGTCGTACGACTCCCGGGCCGCGACCGGATCCCCGGCCATCTCCTCCAGATGCGCACGTACGGCGTAGAACCGATGGTCCTCGGCCACCCGCCGATCCGACGCCAGCCCCTCGAGCAGGGCCAGCCCCGCCGCCGGACCCTTCGCCATGCCCACCGCAGCCGCATGGTTCAGCGCGACCATCGGATTGTCACCCAGGCGGAGCAGCACCTCGTAGAGCGCGACGATCTGCGGCCAGTCGGTCTCGTCCGCGCTCGCCGCCTCGTCGTGGAGCGCCGCGATCGCCGCCTGCACCTGGTAGGGCCCGGTGTCACCGGCCGGCAGTGCCTCGGACACCAGCGCAACACCCTCGGCAATGGCAGCCGCGTCCCAGAGCCCACGGTCCTGGTCGGCCATCGGAATCAACTCGCCGTTGGGCCCAGTACGCGCCGGCCGACGCGCATCGGTGAGCAGCATCAGGGCGAGCAGGCCGGTCACCTCGGCGTCGTCGGGCAGCAGGCGATGCACCGTCCGGGCCAGCCGGATCGCCTCGGCAGCGAGCTCGGTGCGCTGCAGGTACGGCCCGGACGTGCTCGCATAGCCCTCGTTGAAGATCAGGTACAAGGTGTGCAGAACCGCAGCCAGTCGCTCGGACCGCTCGTCGCCGGCCGGCATCCGAAACGGCGCCCGGCTGTCTCGTATCCGCTGCTTAGCCCGGCTGATCCGGCGGGTCATCGTCGCTTCGGGGACCAGAAACGCCCGCGCGATCTCGGCCGTCGACAAACCGCCGACAGCTCGCAGGGTCAGCGCGATCTGGGACGCCGGCGAGAGCGCTGGATGGCAGCACAGGAACAGCAGGACGAGGGTGTCGTCGGAATCCGAGGGCGGCTGGTCTGCGGGCGCCGCGAGCCGCTCCTCCGGCAGGGTCCAGGCCGCGACCGTGTCCTCGCGACGCTGCCGGGCCTGATCGCTCCGCAGCAGATCGGTGAGCCGCCGCGACGCGACCCGGATCAGCCAGGCGCGTGGATCGTCGGGTACGCCGTCGCCAGGCCACTGGGCCACGGCCGCGACCAGCGCCTCCTGGGTCGCATCCTCCGCCAGATCGAAATGCCCGTAGCGGCGGACGACCGCACCGAGGACCTGCGGCGCCAGCCGACGCAGCAGGCCCTCGATGTCGACGCCGTCCACGACCGGCTCAGATCTCCAGGTCGGACTGGTAGTTCGCGAGCGGCCGTACGTCGATGTACTCCGAACCGTTCGGCTCCCCCGACGGGCTCGGGCACTCGGTCACCCGCGCAGCGATCTCGGTCGCCCGGTCGAAGCTGTCGCACTCGACGATGGTGTAGCCGGCGAGGACCTCCTGGGTCTCCGGGTACGGGCCGTCGGTCACGACGGGAGCACCGTCGCGCCCGCCCTGGATCCGCCGGGTGTGGGCTGGAGCAGCGAGACCCTGGCCGTCGACGAACTCACCGGACTCGACGAGCTCGCCCGTCCACTGCTCCATGAAGGCGTGCATCTTGGCGACCGCCTCCGGATCCCATGCCGGTCGATCGGTCGGGTTGCCGACCATGAGGTCGTAGTCCTGCTGCGACGCGTAGAGCATGATGATGTACTTCACGGCACCTCTCCTCCGCATTGGCGACGCCCGGGCGGCGCCTCTCACCGGTGACGTCGGCGCCGCCGCGAGGAACCGGACACGGCCCTCGAAACTCAGTAGCCGCGGGCAGCCCGGAGGGCGTTGCGGGTCGCGTCGTAGGCCTGGATCTCGGCATCGATCGGGGCGAAGATCCGCTGGTGCGC
>DATFRX010000210.1:0-13766 GCA_035262905.1 Nocardioidaceae bacterium | reverse complement strand
TCGCGGAAGGTGTTGATGCCCTCCGAGACGATCTTGAGCGCGTCGATGTCGAGACCGGAGTCGGTCTCGTCGAGGATGGCGACCTTGGGGTCGAGCAGCGCGAGCTGGGCCATCTCGTGGCGCTTCTTCTCGCCGCCGGAGAAGCCCTCGTTGACGCTGCGCTGACCGAAGCTCTGGTCCATCGACAGCCGGTCGAGGGCCCCGTTGACGTCCTTGACCCAGGTACGCAGCTTCGGCGCCTCGCCGTCCAGCGCGGTCTTCGCCGAGCGCAGGAAGTTGGCGACCGAGACGCCGGGCACCTCGACCGGGTACTGCATCGCGAGGAACAGCCCGGCCCTGGCCCGCTGGTCGACGGTCATCTCGAGCACGTCGACGCCGTCGAGGGTGACCGCGCCGCCGGTGACCTGGTACTTCGGGTGGCCGGCGATGGAGTAGGCCAGCGTCGACTTGCCGGAGCCGTTCGGACCCATGATCGCGTGCGTCTCGCCGGACTTCACGGTCAGGTCGACGCCGCGCAGGATCTCCTTGGCGCCTTCCTCGGTGGCGACCGAGACGTGCAGGTCGCGGATCTCCAGAGTGGACATGTGTTCTCTAACTCCTGGTGGCTTAGCTGGTGGCTGAACTCGTGGTGTCGGTGATCGGGCTGGTGACGTCCACATGGACCTCGCCGCCGTCGATGTGTACGGGATAGACCGGGACCGGCTCGGTCGCAGGCAGGTTGATCGCCTTGCCGGTGCGCAGATCGAACATCGACCCGTGCAGCCAGCACTCGATCTCGTCGCCGTCGACCTCGCCCTCGGACAGCGGGATCGCGGCGTGGGAGCACTCGTCCTGGATCGCGTAGACCTCGTCGCCGTTGCGGACGACGGCGATCGCTACTCCGTCGACCTCGGCGGCCATGGACTCGCCGTCCGCGATGTCGTCGAGTGCGCAGACGCGTGCGTAGTCACCCACGGCCGTCACCCCTGCGCCCCGGTCGCGGACGCCGGCGCCATGCCGACGCTGCGCTCGAGCTCGGACTCGACCGCGGACAGCAGCTCCTGCTCGATCTGGCGTACGCCGATCCGCTTGATGATGTCGGCGAAGAAGCCGTGCACCACCAGGCGCCGGGCCTCCTCCTCCGGGATCCCGCGGCTCTGCAGGTAGAACAGCTGCTGGTCGTCGAAGCGGCCGGTCGTGCTCGCGTGGCCGGCGCCGACGATCTCGCCGGTCTCGATCTCGAGGTTGGGGACCGAGATCGCCCGGCAGCCGTCGGTCAGGACCAGGTTGCGATTGCTCTCGTAGGTCTCGATGCCCTCGGCCGCCTTGCGGATCAGCACGTCGCCGATCCAGACCGCGCGGGCGCCCTTGCCCTGGAGTGCGCCGCGGTAGTCGACGTTGCTCCGGGTCCGCGGCGCGTTCTGGTCGACGAACAGCCGGTGCTCGAGGTGCTGGCCGCTGTCGGCGAAGTAGACGCCGAACATGTCGACCTCGCCGCCGGGACCGTCGTAGTCGACCGATGCGTTGATCCGGACCAGGTCGCCGCCGAAGGCGACCACGACGTGCTTCAGCGTCGCGTCGCGGCCGATGTGCGAGTGCTGGTGGCTCACCTGGATCGCGTCGTCGGCCCAGTCGTGGACCGAGACGAACGTGAGGTGGGCGCCCTCGCCGAGCACGATCTCGACGTTGTCGACCCAGGTCGCCGAGCCCTCGTAGCGGAGCACGACGGTCGACTGGCTGTATGGCTCGGCCTGGATGACCAGATGACCGGCCGCCGCCTTCTCGACGTCGGTGCCGCGGATCGTGATGATCGAGGGCTGCTCGACCACGGCTTCCTTGGGCACAACGACCTTGGTGACGCCGTCGGCATGCTGCCAGGCCCGGGCCGACACCCGATCGCTCGGGACGTAGCCGGACGAGCCCTTCGCCGGGTCGTCGGAGTCCACCCCGTCGAACACAACCGGCGCGGCCACGTTGGCGTCGATCTCGTAGCCGTGACCGCTGAGGTCGGCGTCGTCGTGAACGCCACGCAGCCGCTTGATCGGCGTGAACCGCCAGATCTCCTCGCGGGCGGTCGGGACGTCGTGCTCGGCCGGGTCGTAGGAGCCGGCCGGATGCAGGTGACTCTCGACCGCGTCAACCGCCCCGGCGGGGACCGGGGTGAGGGTCTGCTCTCCCATCAGCCAACGGCCCCTTCCATCTGGAGCTCGATCAGGCGGTTGAGCTCCAGGGCGTACTCCATGGGGAGCTCCTTGGCGATCGGCTCGACGAAGCCGCGCACGATCATCGCCATCGCCTCGTCCTCGTCGAGTCCGCGGCTCATCAGGTAGAACAGCTGGTCCTCGCTCACCTTGGACACCGTCGCCTCGTGGCCGAGCGTCACGTCGTCCTCGCGGACGTCAACGTAGGGGTAGGTGTCGGAGCGGCTGACCGTGTCGACCAGGAGTGCGTCGCACTTGACGGTGCTGGCCGAGTGGTGGGCGCCGTCCTGGACCTCCAGCAGTCCGCGGTAGGACGTCCGTCCGCCGCCGCGCGCGACCGACTTCGAGATGATCGAGCTCGACGTGTGGGGCGCGCAGTGCACCATCTTGGCGCCGGCGTCCTGGTGCTGTCCCTCACCGGCGAACGCGACCGACAGGGTCTCGCCCTTGGCGTGCTCGCCCATCAGGTAGACGGCGGGGTACTTCATCGTCACCTTCGAGCCGATGTTGCCGTCGATCCACTCCATCGTCGCGCCGGCCTCGCAGGTGGCCCGCTTCGTGACGAGGTTGTAGACGTTGTTGGACCAGTTCTGGATCGTCGTGTAGCGGCAGCGGGCGCCCTTCTTGACGATGATCTCGACGACCGCCGAGTGCAGCGAGTCTGAGGTGTAGATCGGCGCGGTGCAGCCCTCGACGTAGTGCACGTAGGCGCCCTCGTCGACGATGATCAGGGTCCGCTCGAACTGCCCCATGTTCTCGGTGTTGATCCGGAAGTACGCCTGCAGCGGGATGTCGACGTGGACACCCTTCGGCACGTAGATGAACGACCCGCCGGACCACACCGAAGTGTTGAGGGAGGCGAATTTGTTGTCGCCGACCGGGATGACGGTGCCGAAGTACTCCTTGAAGAGCTCCTCGTGCTCCTTCAGACCGGTATCGGTGTCGAGGAAGATGACGCCCTGCTCTTCCAGGTCCTCGCGGATCTGGTGGTAGACGACCTCCGACTCGTACTGCGCCGCGACACCGGCGACCAGCCGCTGCTTCTCGGCCTCGGGGATGCCGAGCTTGTCGTAGGTGTTCTTGATGTCCTCCGGCAGGTCCTCCCAGGAGGCGGCCTGCTTCTCGGTGGAGCGCACGAAGTACTTGATGTTGTCGAAGTCGATGTCACCGAGCTCCGCACCCCAGGCCGGCAGCGGCTTGCGATGGAAGAGCTTGAGACCCTTCAACCGACGGTCGAGCATCCACTGCGGCTCGCCCTTCTTGGACGAGATGTCCCGGACCACGGCCTCCGACAGTCCACGCTGCGCGCTGGAGCCGGCGAGGTCCGAGTCGGCCCAGCCGTACTCGTAGCGGCCGAGGCCTTCGAGTTCGGGGTGAGCGGTGGTCGTCATATGGAGACCCTCCTGCTGGTCGGATCAGATGCGGGGTGGTGCGGTACGAAGGTGGTGCAGACGCCGTCGCCGTGGGCGATGGTCGCCAAGCGTTGTACGTGGCTGCCGAGCAGCTTGGCGAAGACCTCGGTCTCGGCCTCGCACAGTTGTGGGAACTCGGCCGCGACGTGAGCGACCGGGCAGTGGTGCTGGCACATCTGCTCGCCGCCGGGTCCGGTCTCGACCGATGCGGCATAGCCCTCGCGGGTCAGCGCCTCGGCGAGTACGCGAGGACGCTCCTCCTCGCGGACGGCCTCGAGCATCGGACGGTAGCGCTCCTCCAGCTCGGAGAACCGCCGCCGCGCGAAGTCGGCGACCGCGTCGTCGCCCGCCGTGTCGGCGAGGAAGCGCAGCGCGTTGACCGCGAGGTCGTCGTAGGCCTGGTCGAACTCGTCACGACCGGTGTCGGTGATCACGAAGACCTTGGCCGGCCGACCCCGGCTGCGGTTGCCGTAGACCCGCTGCTCGCGAGCCTCCAGGATGCCGTCGTCGGCCAGGTGCTCGAGATGGCGACGGACCGCGGCCGGCGTCAGATCCAGCCGCTCGGCGAGCTGGGCCGCGGTCGACGGACCGTGCTCCAGAATCGAGGTGGCGACCCGCTCCCGGGTAGGCGCGTCCGCGGTCGTGCCACACTCACATGGCGTCGACCGGGCAGCCTGCGCTCCCGAAACGATTTCCACAACATCAGTGTGACGTTAATGTCGTACCCGGTTCAACTAAGGACACCCTTAGTGTCGACTCGCCTGGTCGGGGCGACCGAACCGCCACTTACACTCGGCGCGTGTCCACGGTCGCCGTCAGCATCGACGGCCTCGTCATGTCGTACGGCGAGGTCGCCGCTGTCGACCACCTCTCGCTGGACATCGCCCCGCACACGGTGTCGGCCGTGCTCGGCCCGAACGGGGCCGGCAAGACGACCACGGTCGAGACCTGTGAGGGCTTCCGGCGACCCGACACCGGCCGGGTCCGCGTGCTGGGTCTCGACCCGATCCGCGATGCCAAGACGCTCCGCCCTCGGGTCGGCGTCATGCTGCAGAGCGGCGGGGCCTGGTCGGGGGTACGGGCACACGAGATGCTGCGTCACATCGCCGCGCTGCACGCCCATCCGGTGAATGTCGACATGTTGATCGAGCGACTCGGGCTCAGCGGCTGCGGCCGTACGCCGTACCGCCGGCTGTCCGGCGGCCAGCAGCAGCGGCTCGGCCTGGCGATGGCCGTCGTCGGGCGTCCGGAGCTGGTGTTCCTCGACGAGCCGACCGCGGGTCTGGACCCGCAGGCGCGGCATGGCACCTGGGAGCTGATCGAGGAGCTCCGGGACAGCGGCGTCACGGTCGTGCTCACCACGCACTATATGGACGAGGCCGAGCGCTTGGCCGACCACGTCCATGTCCTCGACCACGGCCGGCTGGTCGCGTCCGGCTCCCCCGAGCAACTGACGTCTCGCGGCGCCGAGAACACCGTCCGGTTCCATGCCCGAGCGGGTCTCGACCTGGCCGGGCTGACCGCGGCACTCCCCCAGCGGGCTCTCGTCGAGGAGACGGCGCCCGGCTCGTACCTGATCCGCGGACCGGTCGGATCACGAACGTTGGCCGATCTGACCGCGTGGGCGGACCGGACCGGCGTCATGATCGAGTTCCTCGCCGTGGAGCGCCGGACGCTCGAGGACGTGTTCCTGGACCTCACGGGGCGGGAGCTCCGCTCATGACGACCTTCACACCGGCGCCCGGCGCGGCTCCCCTGGCCCGGATGATCCGCACCCAGGCCGTCATGGAGACCCGGCTGCTGCTCCGCAACGGCGAGCAGTTGCTGATCGCCCTCGTCATCCCACTGCTCGTGCTCGTCGGCGGTCTCGAGTCGGGCGAGCTGGTCGACCTGGGCTCCGGCCGCCGCGTCGACATCCTGACCCCGGGCGTACTCGCGCTGGCCGTGATGTCGAGTGCCTTCACGTCGATCGCTATCGCGACCGGGTTCGAGCGCCGGTACGGCGTACTCAAGCGCCTCGGCGCATCGCCACTGCCGCGGGCCGGTCTGGTCGCGGGCAAGACCGGTGCCGTGCTGCTCGTCGAGTCGCTCCAGATCGCCGTCCTGTCGGTCACCGCGCTGTCGCTCGGCTGGCAGCCGGAGGGCGGTGTGGTCGCCGTCGTCGCGAGTGTCCTGCTGGTGATCCTCGGCACGGCGGCCTTCGGTTCGCTCGCCCTGGCGATGGCCGGAACGCTGCGGGCCGAGGCGACCCTGGCGGCGGCGAACCTGGTCTACGTGCTGTTACTCGTCGGCGGTGGCGTCATCGTCCCGCTCGACCGCTACCCGGACTCGGTCCAGCCCCTGATCGAGCTGCTGCCGTCCGGTGCGTTGGCCGAGGGGCTGCGCGAGGCGCTCACCGGACAGGGCATGTCGTGGTACGCGGTGCTCGTGCTGACCGTCTGGGCTGCCGCCGGCGCGGCACTCACCAGCCGGACCTTCCGATGGGAGTGACGTGACGCTCTCCGTCGACACCCTGTGGCGGCCGACCCTGCAGACCGCCCGCCGGTTCGCCTACCTGACGCTGATCGCCAACATCACGATCGTCCTCACTGGCGGAGCGGTCCGGCTGACCGGCTCCGGCCTCGGCTGTCCTACCTGGCCGCACTGCACCGAGGGCGAGGGCGGCCGGGGCGGCTCGTTCGTGCCGCACGGCGAGGTCGACGTCCATGGCGTGATCGAGTTCGGCAACCGGCTCCTGACCTTCGGGCTGACCGCCGTGGCGATCGCGACGTTCATAGTCATGTGGCGGCTGCGCTCGACTCGGCCGACCCTGTGGCTGATCGCCCTCATACTCGGTCTCGGCATCCCGGCGCAGGCGCTGATCGGCGGCCTGACCGTCCTGACCGACCTGAACCCGTGGATAGTCGCCTTCCACCTGCTCGTGTCGATGGCGCTGATCAGCCTGTCGGTGCTGCTCGTACGACGGGTCGGCGAGCCCGACGGCCCGGCCCGGCCCATCGTGCCGTCGGCGGCCGTCGCATTGGTGGGCGCGACGTACGCCGCGGCCTGGATCGTGGTCTATCTCGGCACCGTCGTGACCGGCAGCGGACCGCACGCCGGTGACGCCGACGCGCCGCGCAACGGACTCGATCCGGAGTCGATGAGCCAGCTCCACACCGACGCGGTCTTCCTGCTGATCGGCCTGACCATCGGCGCGGTGCTCGCGATGCGGGCGCTGGACGCGCCGGCGGATCTCCAGCGCGCTGTCCGCTGGCTGCTCGCGATCGAGCTGGCCCAGGGCCTGATCGGCGCCGTGCAGTATGCGACCGATCTGCCGATCATCCTGGTCGCCTTCCACCTGCTGGGCGCGTCGGCGGTCATCGCGGCTGCGACCTGGGCGCTGCTCCAGACCCGCGAGCGGCAGCCGCTCGACGAGGGCAATGCGCCGACTCGCTCGACACCGGTCGACGTACTCGATGACGCGGACCGCCCCGCATAGGCACCACGCCTGGACAGCTCGCGGCATCGAAAGTTGGCGCAAGATCCAGCCTCGACGCGGCGTAAACCTGAATCTCACGCCAACTCTCGCCTAGACCGGCAACGGCCGGCGACCCGCTCGCACTCCATCGGCGTCGGCGACGGTACTCCGCATGACTTGTACGCACTCTGCATGGCGTCGACACCGTGCAGAGTGCGCGGTTACCACGAGAACGTGGTAACCATGGGCACCCAGGTCGCGGCGGACCGTCAGATCAGCTGACGTGGACGAGTGTGTCGACGGCCACGGCAGCGAACAGCAGCGCCAGGTAGGCGTTGGAGCCGTGGAACAGCCGCATCGGCGCCAGCCGTACGGGGTCGTCGCTCAACCGTGACCGGCGCAGCAGCAGGTGCGCCTCGACGATGAACGCCACGCCGAGCACCGAGGCGACCGCGACGTAGAGCCAGCCCATGTCGGCGACCGGCCACAGCAGCAGCGAGGTCGCGACCATGATGTAGGCGTAGACGACGATCCGGATCGCGACCGAGCGCAGGGTTGCCACCGCCGGGAGCATCGGCACCTCGGCGGCGGCGTAGTCCTCCCGATAGCGGATCGCGAGCGACCAGAAATGCGGCGGCGTCCAGAAGAAAACGACCGCGAACAGCACGACCGGCGCCCAGGCCAGCTCGCCGGTGACTGCGGTCCAGCCGATCAGCGCCGGGAAGCAGCCGGCGGCACCGCCCCACACGATGTTCTGCGACGTACGCCGCTTCAGCACCATCGTGTAGCCGACGACGTAGAACACGTTGGCCGCCAGGGCGAGGGCGGCCGAGAGCCAGTTGACCAGCAGGCCGAGCCACAGGGTCGAGACGACGCCGAGGGCCAGGCCGAACACCAGCGCCGATCGCGTCGAGACGACGTGCCGTGGCAGCGGACGGCGTCGGGTACGTCGCATCCGCTCGTCGATGTCGGCGTCGAGCACGCAGTTGAGCGCGTTCGCGCTACCGGCCGACAGGGTCCCGCCGAACACGGTCGCGACGACCAGCCACAGCTCGGGGACGCCGCCGCTGGCGAGGAACATCACCGGCACGGTCGTTAGCAGCAGCAGCTCGATGATGCGCGGCTTGGTGAGCGCGACATAGGCGCCGACGACATCTCTGACGCTCGGAGATGCGGTGGCCACCTGCTCGCCCGGGTCGGCGACCCGAGGCGCCATCGCCGAGGCGGCGGAGTTGATGGCCGACGTCGTCACGCGCTGAGTCTATGGGCCCGGACGACCGGCGACACCACCGGGGACCACCATCTACTACAGACGGTCGTTGTCGGGTTCGGCGACTCGCGCGCTATGCGCCGAACCACCCGGGTGGAAACTGACGGCTAGTACCCTCGGACCCTGTGACAGACACCGCCACGACCTCGCCCCATATCTACCCGGCGCTCGAGTGGACCGAAGCGGATCGGCGCGCCGTCGACACCGTGCGGACCCTGGCGATGGACGCCGTCCAGAAGGTCGGCAACGGACATCCCGGCACCGCGATGAGCCTGGCGCCGGCCGCATACCTGATCTATCAGAAGCTGATGCGGCACGACCCGTCGGATCCGAGCTGGCCGGCCCGCGACCGCTTCGTGCTGTCGTGCGGGCACTCGAGCCTGACGCAGTACATCCAGCTGTTCTACGCCGGCTACGGCCTCGAGCTGGGTGACCTGCAGTCGCTGCGTACGTGGGGCAGCCGGACGCCGGGCCACCCCGAGAACCACCTCACCACCGGCATCGAGACGACCACCGGCCCGCTGGGCCAGGGCGTCGGCAACGCGGTCGGCATGGCGATGGCTTCCCGCCGCCGCCACGGTCTGCTGGAGCCCGACACCCCGATCGGCGAGGGCGTCTTCGACCACGACGTCTACGTGGTCGCGAGCGACGGTGACCTCGAGGAGGGCGTGTCCGGCGAGGCCTCGTCGATCGCCGGGCACCAGCAGCTCGGCAACCTGTTCCTGCTCTACGACGACAACCGGATCTCGATCGAGGACGACACCTCGGTGGCGTTCAGCGAGAACGTCGGCAAGCGCTACGAGGGCTACGGGTGGCACGTCCAGACCGTCGACTGGACCCACGACGGCCAGCGCTACGAGGAGGACGTCGAGGCGCTCTACGACGCCTACGTCCAGGCCAAGGCGGTCACCGACAAGCCGAGCATCATCATCCTCAAGACGATCATCGCCTGGCCCGCGCCCGACGCGCAGAACACCGGAGCGGCGCACGGATCGGCGCTCGGCGACGACGAGGTCGCAGCCACCAAGAAGATCCTGGGCTTCGACCCGGACCGGAAGTTCGCGGTCGACGAGGCGGTGCTGAAGCATGTCCGGGCCGTCATGCAACGCGGCAAGGCCGCTCACGATGCCTGGCAGCCCGCGTTCGATGCCTGGGCCAAGTCCGCCGGCGACCGCCTGGACCTGTTCGGGCGGCTCGCCGACCGACGGCTCCCCGAGGGCTGGGAGGACGCGCTCCCGACCTTCGACGCCGACGAGAAGGGCATGGCGACCCGCAAGGCCTCCGGCGAGATCCTGTCCGCGATCGCGCCGGTGCTGCCCGAGCTGTGGGGCGGATCGGCCGACCTCGCGGGCTCCAACAACACCACGCCCAAGGGCCAGCCGTCGTTCATCCCGCCCGAGCACGCGACCAAGATGTTCGACGGCGACTGGTACGGCCGCGTCCTGCACTTCGGCATCCGCGAGCACGCGATGGGCGCGATCCTCAACGGCATCGCGCTGCACAGCGGCACGCGGCCGTACGGCGGCACGTTCCTGGTCTTCAGCGACTACATGCGGCCGCCGGTCCGACTCGCGGCGATCATGGGGCTGCCCGTGACGTACGTCTGGACCCACGACTCGATCGGGCTCGGCGAGGACGGACCGACCCATCAGCCGGTCGAGCACCTGTCGGCGTTACGGGCGATTCCCGGGCTCGACATCGTGCGGCCGGCCGACGCCAACGAGACCGTCGTGGCCTGGCGCACCGTGCTGGAGCACACCGACCGTCCGGCGGGTCTCGCCCTCACCCGGCAGAACGTACCTACGTTCCCCCGCGAGACCGACGGCTTCGCATCGGCCGAAGGCGTGGTCCAAGGCGGCTACGTCCTGCTCGACTCCGAGAACACTCCCCCGGACGTCATCCTGATCGGCACCGGGTCCGAGGTGCAGCTCGCCGTCGAGGCCCGCAAGCAGCTTGCCGCCGAAGGCATCGATGCCCGCGTCGTGTCGATGCCGTGCCGGGAGTGGTTCGACGCCCAGCCGCAGGAGTACCGCGAGCTGGTCCTGCCACCCTCGATCCGGGCTCGGGTCAGCGTCGAGGCCGGGATCGCCCAGAGCTGGCACGACATCGTCGGCGACGCCGGTCGCTGCGTGTCGCTCGAGCACTTCGGTGCGTCTGCGGACTTCCAGACGCTCTACAAGGAGTTCGGCATCACCGCCGAGGCAGTCGCAGCGGCGGCCCGGCAATCGATCGCCGCTGCCGACTGAGTTTGAGATCAGGCCCAACGGCACGGGAACTCGCGGCCGGCTGAGCGCTAGCCTGACAGGGCGGCCGCCGATACGAGGGGAGAACCCCGATGACCGACCGACTCCGCGACCTGAACGACGCCGGTGTGGCGATCTGGCTCGATGACCTGTCCCGCGAACGCCTGACGAGCGGGAGCCTGCAACGCTTTGTGGACGACAGTTATCTCAAGGGCGTGACGTCCAACCCCACCATCTTCGCCAAGGCCCTGACCGATGCCGACGAGTATGCGTCGGCGGTGGCCGAGCTCGCCAAGCGCGGCGCGACCCTCGACGAGGCCGTCCGCAAGCTCACCACCGACGACGTACGCGATGCCTGCGACATCCTGCGGCCGGTCTACGACCGTACCGACGGCGTCGATGGACGCGTGTCGATCGAGGTCGACCCGCGACTGGCGCTCAAGACCGGCGAGACGATCGACGAGGCCAAGGAGCTGTGGCGCATCGTCGACCGGGAGAACCTCTACATCAAGATCCCGGCCACCGTCGAGGGTCTGCCGGCTATCACGGCCACCCTGGCGGCGGGCATCAGCGTCAACGTCACGCTGATCTTCTCGATCGATCGCTACCGCGCCGTCATGGACGCCTTCTTCGCCGGCGTGGAGCAGGCCCGTGACAACGGCCACGACCTGAGCCGGCTCGGCAGCGTCGCGTCATTCTTCGTCAGCCGGGTCGATACCGAGGTCGACAAGCGGCTCGACGCCATCGGTAGCGCCGAGGCCAAGGACCTGCGTGGCAAGGCCGCCGTGGCCAACGCGCATCTGGCGTTCGAGGCCTACGAGCAGGCGTTCGCGACCGAGCGCTGGGCCACCCTGGCGGCAGCGGGCGCCAAGCCGCAACGGCCGCTGTGGGCGTCGACCGGCACCAAGGACCCGACCTACTCCGACACGCTTTACGTCGACGAGCTCGTCACCGACGGCGTCGTCAACACGATGCCGGAGAAAACGATGAACGCCTTCGCCGACCACGGCACCGTCGCCGGCGACACGGTGCGAGGACGCTACGCCGAGGCGCGGGAGGTCATCGCGCGACTCGAGGCGCTCGGCATCTCCTACACCGACGTCGTGAACGTGCTCGAGGAGGAAGGGGTCGACAAGTTCGACACCTCGTGGGAGGAGCTGGCGGCCACCGTCACCACCGCCCTCGACAAGGCGGCCCAGGGATGACCGCCTGGAACACCACCAGCGCTGACGACGTCCCCTTCGAGCTCTTCTTCGGCTATGCCGACGAGCAGGAGTACGCCGACACTGTCGAGCAACTGGTCGCGGACCGGGTCGCCAGCCGGATCGCCGCCAAGGACCCGACGCTGTGGGGACCCGATGCCGAGCCGGAGGCGTCGAAGCGGCTGGCCTGGGTGGACCTCCCGACCGAGTCGCGGCCGCTGGTCGCCGAGATCGACGCGATGCGGGCCAGCCTCAACGCCGACGGCGTCGACCATGTTGTGCTGTGCGGCATGGGCGGCTCGTCACTGGCGCCCGAGGTCATCTGCCGCACCGCCGGCGTCGAGCTGACCGTGCTCGACTCGTCCGATCCCGACTACGTCCGCGAGGCGCTCGCTGACCGGCTCGACCGTACCGCCGTCGTGGTGTCGAGCAAGTCCGGCAGCACGCTCGAGACCGACAGCCAGAAGCGCGCGTACGAAGCCGCCTTCCGGTCCGCCGGCATCGACCCGGCCGGGCGGATCGTGGTCGTGACCGACCCCGGCTCGCCGCTGGACAAGTCGGCTCGCGAAGCGGGCTACCGGGTCGTGAACGCCGACCCGGACGTCGGCGGCCGCTACTCCGCACTCACCGCCTTCGGCCTGGTGCCGAGCGGACTGGCCGGCGCCGACATCGGCGGGCTGCTCGACGAGGCGGCCGCGATCGCGCCGGCGCTTTCCGCCGACTCCCCCGACAACCCGGGCCTGCGGCTGGGTGGCCTGCTCGGCATGGCCGCCGTCCGCCACGGCATCGACAAGGTCGTGCTCGCCGACGCCGACTCGGGCCTCACCGGATTCCCGGACTGGACCGAACAGCTGATCGCGGAGTCGACCGGCAAGAACGGCCGCGGCCTGCTGCCGGTGGTCGTCGAGAGCACCGAGGCGCCGAACTTCGTCCCCAGCACACCCGACGAGGCGCTGGTCACCATCGGCCCGCGCTTCGTCTTCGACACGGTGCGCCCGGCGTCCGCGCATGGCGCCACCGTCAACGCGCCGCTCGGCGCCCAGATGCTGCTGTGGGAGTACGCCACTGCGGTGGCCGGCCGGATCATCGGCATCAACCCGTTCGACCAGCCCGATGTCGAAGCTGCCAAGGCCGCCGCCCGCGACCTGCTCGGCGGCACCGGTGACCCAGCGACGCCGGCCTTCGTCGACGGGGCGATCGAGGCGTACGCGACGGCCGGACTGCTCGGCGACGACGTCGCCACGGTGGCCGGAGCGATCGACGCGCTGCTCGGTCAGCTCGACCCGGAGCACGGTTACGTCGCGGTGATGGCCTATCTCGATCGCAAGGACGACGCGGAGCTGGCCGGCACCCGGATCAGCCTCGCCGAGCGGACCGGACGGCCGACCACCTTCGGGTGGGGGCCGCGATTCCTGCACTCAACGGGTCAGTACCACAAGGGCGGACCCCCGACCGGCGTCTATCTGCAGATAACCGGCGCTCCGGTCGAGGACCTGCCGATCCCCGAGCGGGAGTTCACCTTCGGCGAGTTCATCCAGGCCCAGGCGACCGGCGACGGCAAGGTGCTCGCCGACCGGGGTCGGCCGGTGCTGCGACTCCATCTGACCGACCGGGCCAGCGGTTCGAAGCAGCTGAAAGACGTGCTGCTCAGTACGGTAGCCCCGTGATTCGCAACGCCGAGAACCCGTTACGCGATCCGCGGGATCGCCGACTTCCCCGGATCGCCGGCCCATGCAGCCTGGTGATCTTCGGTGTGACCGGCGACCTGTCCCGCAAGAAGCTGATGCCGGCCGTCTACGACCTGGCCAACCGGGGCCTCCTACCGCCGGGCTTCTCGCTCGTCGGCTTCGCGCGTCGTGACTGGGTCGACGAGGACTTCGCCCAGATCGTCCACGACGCCGTCAAGGAGCATGCCCGGACGCCGTTCCGCGAGGAGGTGTGGCGGCAGCTGGCCGAGGGCTTCCGGTTCGTGCCCGGCGAGTTCGACGACGACCGCGCCTTC
>DATFRX010000209.1:0-16903 GCA_035262905.1 Nocardioidaceae bacterium | reverse complement strand
CGCTGCACAGCTACCGCTATTCGTGCGTGGCCGGCACCTGCTGGCGCGACGGCGATCTGTGCGAGGACTGCGTCGGCAAGCGGCTGAAGCTGCCCGGCGTCCGGCATCGCTGCTATCACGACAGCATCGGCGCGTCCGGCGCGCTGACCCTCGGCCTGGTCGTCCATCGCGCCGCCGGGACGTTCAGCCGCCGGGTCGCCCGCTATCTCACGCTCACCGACTTCTCCCGCCGGTTGCTGATCCGCGACGGCTTCCCCTCGGACCGGATCGTCGTGAAGCCGAACTCGGTGCCGGACCCGGGCTTCACGCCGCAGGCGCGGACCGACGAGCGGCGGCTGGTCTTCGCGGCGCGGCTGATCGACATCAAGGGCGTGCAGACGCTGCTCGACGCCTGGGCCAAGGTGCCGCCGGGCATGAAGCTCGTCATCGCCGGAGACGGTCCGATGCGGGCGGCCGTCGAGGAGCGGGCCGGCACCGATCCGTCGGTGGAGTACGTCGGGTGGGTCGGCGAGTCCGACGTACTCGAGCTGATGGCCGGCGCCGAGGCGGTGATCGTGCCGTCGGAGTGGTACGAAGGGCTGCCGCTGGTGATCCTGCGGAGCCTGGCGGTGGGTACGCCGGTCGTCGTGTCCGACCTCGACAACTTCAGTGAGGACGTGATCGCCGACGACGTGGGGTGGGCGTTCCGGGTCCGCGACTCCGGTGACCTGGCGGCGACCTTGGCGACCCTGGTGGCCGACCCCGAGCTGGCCCGCTCGCGCCGGCCCGCCGCTCGGCGCTCATACGAGTCCCGCTACTCGCCCCCGGCCGACCTCCGCCGCCTCGAAGCGATCTACCGCTCGGTCACCGCCTGATCATCAGCCACTCGTGGCGCGCTCATCAGCCACTGGTGGCGCGCCGATCGCGCGCCGATCGGTCACTTGTGCGCTCATCAGCCACTCGTGGCCGCTGGCGGAGAGCGAACCGGCATGCGCGATGATGTGCCGGTGACTGAGACGACCGCATTCGACGACGACCATGCACTCGCCGCCTGGCTCGCGACCGAGGCCGGCCGGCGACTCCTCGAGGTTCGCGGCGAAGGACTCGAGGGCAGGGAGCTCAAGGACGCCGGCGACCTGGCCAGCCACGAGCTGCTGATGGAGCTGCTCGCGAAGCACCGGCCGGACGACGCCGTACTCAGCGAGGAGGGCAAGGACGACGCCGCTCGAGTCAGCGCAAAGCGGGTCTGGATCGTCGATCCGCTGGACGGTACGCGGGAGTTCTCCGAGCCGCCGCGCGACGACTGGGCCGTCCACGTGGCGCTGTGGGAATCCGGCGACCTGACGGCCGGCGCCGTGGCGCAACCGGCGCTGGGCGAGACGTTCCACACCGGCGTGCCGCCGTCGGTACCCAAGTCGGCGGCCGATCGGCCCCGGATCGCGGTCAGCCGGACCCGGCCGCCGGAGTTCGTCCAGGAGCTCGCCGAGGAGATCGGCGCCGACCTGGTCCCGATGGGCTCGGCAGGCGTCAAGGTGATCTCCGTCGTACGCGGTGTCACCGACGCCTATGTGCACGCCGGCGGACAGTACGAATGGGACTCCGCGGCGCCGGTCGCGGTCGCCCGCTCGGCCGGACTGCACACGAGCCGGGCCGACGGGAAGGACCTGGAGTACAACCGCATCGATCCGCTGCTGCCCGATCTGCTCGTGTGCCAGCCGTTCCTGGCGCAGACGATCGCGGACTTCGTACGAGCCAAGGGCGTCGTCTAGCAGCATGAGCGCATTGCTGCTGCGCGGCGGTCGCCTCTGGGGTCGCGACGAGTCGGTGGACGTCCGCATCGAGGACGACGTGATCGCGGCGATCGGAGCGGTGGACGGCGCCGGCGCCGAGGTGCTCGACGTGGCGGATCGCCTGATCCTGCCGGGACTCGTCGACGCGCATTGTCATCTGGACAAGACGCTGTACGGCGGGCCCTGGGTGCCCCATCCGGCCGGCGACGCGCTGGCCGATCGGATCGGCACCGAGCGACGGCGCCGGTCGGAGATCGGCGTACCCGACATCGACCGGATCACCGACCTGCTGCAGACGATGGTGATCGCCGGGACGACGACGGCGCGGAGCCATGTCGATGTGGCGCCCGAGCTCGGACTCGGCGGTGTCGAGGCCGTCCGCGAGGCGGTCCGGCGCATGGACGGCCGGATCGACGTGCAACTCGTGGCGTTTCCGCAGTACGGCATCCTCGGCGAGCCTGGCACCGCCGAACTGATGGAGCAGGCGCTGGTCGAGGGTGTCGAGGCGGTCGGCGGCATCGATCCGGCCGGAATGGACGGCGATCCGGTACGCCATCTCGATGTCGTCTTCGGACTTGCTGAGCGGCACGGCGCACTGATCGACATTCACCTGCATGACGAGGGGTCGCTCGGCGTGTGGGAGCTCGAGCTGATCTGCGAGCGGACTCGCGCGTCCGGGCTGCAGGGTCGCGTCACGGTGAGTCATGCGTACGGCCTCGGCGAGGCGACTCCGTCGGAGCAGGATCGGGTCGCTGAGCTGCTGCAGAAGTCCGGAGTCACGATCACGACCGCGGCGGTCTACGACTTCCCGGTGGCACCGGTCAAGCGGCTCCGCGCTGCAGGGGCGAACGTGGCCTGCGGACACGACGGCATTCGTGACCTGTGGGGTCCGTACGGCACCGGCGACATGCTCGATCGCGCGATGCACCTCGCCTACCGCAACACCTTCCGGCGCGACGACGACATCGAGTTGGCGCTGGAGGCCGCGACGCGAGGCGGTGCGGTGGCGCTCGGGTTGCGGGCGGATCGAGCGGAGCCAGTCGCGGTCGGTGATCCGGCCGACCTCGTGGTGGTCGCGGCGAGTGCGCCGGCCGAGGCAGTGGTGACGCGGCCGCCGCGGGAGGTCGTGGTCAAGGGCGGCCGGGTGGTGGCTCGCGAGGGAGCCGTCGTCTGAGTACGGCGGCTGCGTTCTGTGGATAGCAATTCGTTGTCCACAGAATGTATTTCGTTGTCCAATCCCATGGCTTGATCAATATAATCCTGCACGCTAAAGAGCTGGAATTCCGCCGGAATAGCGTATTGCTATTTCTGGTGGAATGACTTAGTGTCGAACACATGTTCGATCATGGGTGGGCGGACCAGTTGCGCGACACCGTCAGCCGAGCGGCCGGGTTCGACCTGTCCGAGGCGTCGACGGATGACTTGCGTGAGTTGCTGATAGGCATTCAGCGCGACGCGGATCAGTTGCTGGCCATGCATGCCCGGGTGGTGGCCGAGTTCGAGTCTCGCGACGGACATCGGGCCGACGGCTATGCGTCGATGGCCGCCTGGCTGCGACGCGTGCTCCGCCTGTCCGGGTCGGAGACGCGGGCTCGGCGGCGGGCAGCGACTGCGTTGGTGGATCTCCCCGAGGTCAAGGCAGCCGCCGAGGCGGGTCGGATCCGGCCATCGCATGTGGCGGTCTTCGCGACCGGTCTGAAGCGGCTCGGGCCGAGTGTCATGCGGGAGCACCTGGACCTCCTGCTTCCGGTCGCCGAGACATGCGACCCATCCGACCTCTTGACCGTGGTGGATCGGCTGCGTGACACGGTCGATCCCGACGCTGCGGATCGAGACTGGATTCACGCTCAGGAGAAGTACGACGTCAACCTGCGACGAGTGGGCCACGGTTACGATCTCTCCGGCTATCTGGATCCCGAGACCGGCGCCAAGCTCAAGCAGGTGCTCGACTCGGTGTCGGCTCCGGAGTGCTCAGAAGACCAGCGGCCGGTCGCACAGCGTCGAGTCGAGGGACTCAACCGGCTGGTCAGCGCGATTCTCGACAGTGGTCTGCCGAGTGACAAGGGCGTCCGACCGCATCTGGCCGTGACGGTGGGGCTCGACACGCTGCAGAAGGCGGTGCGTGGCGATCGGATCTCATCGGCGCCGCCGGCGTTTCTAGCGGGCTACGGTCTGATCGGCCGCGACCTGCTGTCCCGGCTGGCCTGCGACGCCACGCTCTCGGTCGTCCTGACCAAGACCACCGACGCAGCCGGCCGCCAGCCGTACAAGCACGTTCTCGACGTCGGTCGCACCGAGCGGCTCGCCACCTCCCGCCAGCGGCTCGCGATTCTGATTCAGCAGGGTTTCCGCTGCGCCGCGCCGGGCTGCGCCAACACCTACCTCGAGATTCACCACATCGTCTCGTGGCTGGACGGAGGTGCGACCGACATGGACAACCTGGTCGGCCTCTGCGTCGGCTGCCATCATCTCGTCCACGCCGGCCAGCTCCGATGCCACCGGTCGACCGATGGCGACGTCGTATTCTCCACTCGCGACGGCGCGCCGATTCCTGATAGGCGACGACGAGCGCTCGTCGAGCTCGAACGCGGCCTCGATCCGCCGGCCGCCTAGCCGCTGGGCATTCGCCGATCCGGATTACCGTCCTGCTTTGCTTGCGGGTATTCGACGGTGTCTAGAACTGAAGTATCCAAAATCGAATTGGGGTCGCTGGGGAAGATCCCGGTGGCGTGTTGTTGAATCGTTCTCGTGGGACATCCAGCATATGGAGTGAGTCATGAAGGTCGCGGTCATCGGAACGGGCAACATCGGCGGGACGCTGGGCCGGGCCTTCGCCCGCGCCGGGCTGGACGTCCGGATCGGTTCCCGCAACCCGGACGCCGCTGCGTCGGTGGCCGGCGACAGCGGCGCCAGGGTGGTGATCGTCGACGAGGCGCTCGACAGTGCCGATGTCGTGCTCGTCGCGGTGCCCGGCGGCCGGGTCGTGGACTTCCTAAGGGAGCACGCCGACGCACTCGACGGCACGTTGATCGTCGATTCGGCCAACCGCATCGGCTGGCCCAAGGCGAACAGCTCCGCCGACGTCGCCGAGCTGGTTCCCGGCGCCCGCTACGCGCGGGCGTTCAACAGCTACGGCTGGGAGGTCTTCGAGCGACCGGTGTTCGACGGCGAGCGGGCCGACCTCATCTACACAGCCGAGGAAGCGGACCAGGCCACGGTCGAGCAGCTGATCGAGGCGGTCGGTCTGCGGCCGATCTCGCTCGGCCCCGGCCAGGCCGACATGCTGGACACCGCCTTGCGGCTGATGTTGCCGCTGTTCCCGCGGTTCGGTCGGCACACCGCACTGCGCTTCCTCACCGATGACCGATCGACGGACTGACCGACTGACTGTTGACCACTGACTACTGGCTGTCCTTCGGGGGACTGATCCCTCAGGGGCTGAGCCCGCGGGGCTGATTCCTCAGGGATCGGGGCTGTCCGAAGGCCGCGCTAGTCTGTCGAGGTACCCCCACTCCCTTCTGGATTGGGGGTCCGTGTGCTGTCCACTGTGGACCTGGAGATGACGAGGGGCGCCATGAATCTGGCGGGACTGGCCACCCTGATCGGCCGCGAATCCACCCTGTCTGCCGCAATCGCCGACGGACAGGCCGGCTTGTCCGCACTCGATCTCACCGCGCCGCCGGCGCTTCGACCGTTCCTCGCAGCGACGCTGACTTCACCACCCGAGGGACCCGGCCGGACCGTCCTCGTGGTCACCGCCACCGCCCGGGAGGCCGAAGACCTCACCGACGCCCTCGCCGACCTGCACAGTCCGAGCGAGGTGGCGTACTACCCGGCCTGGGAGACGTTGCCGCATGAGCGGCTTTCGCCCCGATCCGACACGGTCGGCCGCCGGCTCGCGGTGCTTCGGCGCCTAGTGCATCCGAAAACGGCGGCGACTGAGACCGGGGATGCCGAGACTGGCGCCGGGCCGGTTCGGATCCTGGTCGCCCCGGTCCGGTCGGTGCTGCAGCCGCAGGTTAAGGGCCTGGCCGACCTCGAGCCGGTCGAACTCGCCGTCGGCGACGAGGTCGAGATGGAGGACGTGACGCGACGGCTCGCGGGCGCCGCGTACCACCGGGTCGACCTGGTCGAGCGCCGCGGCGAGTTCGCCGTACGCGGTGGCATCGTCGACGTCTTCCCGCCGACCGAGGAACACCCGATCCGGGTCGAGTTCTGGGGGGACACGGTCGAGGAGATCCGCTCCTTCGCCGTAGCCGACCAACGTTCGCTCGACGCCGTCGAACGTCTCTGGGCGCCGCCATGCCGGGAGTTGCTGCTGACGGATGAGGTTCGCGATCGCGCCAGGACGCTGGCCCGACAGCATCCGGAGCTCGCCGAACTGTTCGGCAAGCTCGCCGAAGGGCACGCGGTCGAGGGCATGGAGTCGCTGGCGCCGGTCCTGGTCGATGACATGGAGATGCTGACCGATCTGCTTCCGGACAAGTCGGCGGTCCTGGTCTGCGATCCCGAGCGAGTACGTGCTCGCGCCCACGATCTGGTCGCGACCAGCGCAGAGTTCCTCCAGGCGTCCTGGGCCGCCGCCGCGACCGGCGGTGAGGCGCCCATCGACCTGGGCGCCGCTGCCTACCACCCGCTCGCCGACGTTCGACTGAGCACACTGTCCGGCGGCCACCTGTGGTGGAGCACCTCGCCGTTCGGCCTCGACCCCGAGGCCAGCACGACGGACACCGGCGACACTGCCGCGGAGACCGACGAACCGCTCCGCACCATGACCGGCGAGATCGTCCGGATCGACGTGGACACCTCGGTCGGCGCGGTCGAGACCCGAGCCCTGCCGTTCGAGCTGGCCCCGATCTATCGCGGCGACACCGAGCAGGCGATCGGTGACATGCGCAAGTGGCTGGCCGACGACCACCGGGTCGTCCTCGTCACGCCGGGTCCCGGCCAGGCGCAGCGTCTGGTCGAGGTGCTCGCCGAGCATGACCTGGCGGCCCGACGCCACGACACCGAGCTCAGCAACACCGATCTCGGAGACGACACTGACCAGTCGAACGACGTCGTCCATGTCGTCACCGGCAACCTCAGCCACGGCTTCGTCTCCGACCGGCTGCGGTTGGTGCTGCTGACCCACGAGGATCTGGTCGGCCAGCGCGCCACCGCATCGCGGGACGAGCGCCGGATGCCGTCGCGTCGCAAGCGGCAGATCGACCCGCTCGAGCTCAAGCCGGGCGACTACATCGTCCACGAGCAGCATGGCGTCGGGCGCTACGTCGAGATGGCCCAGCGCACCGTGCAGGGCGCCACCCGCGAGTACCTCGTCGTCGAGTACGCCGCGAGCAAGCGTGGCCAGCCGCCGGACCGCCTGTACGTCCCGACCGACCAGCTCGACCAGGTCACGCGCTACGTCGGCGGCGAGCACCCGTCGCTCGACCGGCTCGGCGGTTCCGACTGGGCCAAGCGCAAGGGCAAGGCCCGACGGGCGGTGCGCCAGATCGCCGGCGAGCTGATCAAGCTCTACGCGGCACGGCAGGCGACGCCCGGCCACGCGTACACCGCCGACACGCCCTGGCAGCGCGAGCTCGAGGACGCCTTCCCGTTCGTCGAGACGCCAGACCAGCTCACCACGGTCAACGAGGTCAAGCGCGACATGGAGCGCAGCGTGCCGATGGACCGGCTGGTCTGCGGCGACGTGGGTTACGGCAAGACCGAGATCGCGGTACGTGCGGCGTTCAAGGCGATCCAGGACGGCAAGCAGGTCGCCGTACTCGTGCCGACGACGCTGCTCGTGCAGCAGCACATGGTCACCTTCGCCGAGCGGTTCGCGCAGTTCCCGGTCAACCTGAAGGCGCTGTCGCGGTTCCAGTCCGACGCCGAGGCCAAGGCCGTGATCGAGGGCCTGCGCGAGGGCACGGTCGACATCGTCATCGGCACCCATCGGCTGTTGCAGCCGGAGATCAAGGTCCCGAAGCTGGGTCTGGTCATCGTCGACGAGGAGCAGCGGTTCGGCGTCGAGCACAAGGAGGCGCTCAAGCACCTGCGGGTGGGCGTCGACGTGCTCAGCATGTCGGCGACGCCGATCCCGCGCACGCTGGAGATGGCGGTCACGGGCATTCGCGAGATGTCGACGATCACGACGCCGCCGGAGGAGCGGCATCCGGTGCTGACCTTCGTCGGCGCCTACGAGGACCGTCAGGTCACCGCTGCAATCCGGCGCGAGCTGCTCCGTGAGGGCCAGGTGTTCTACATCCACAACCGGGTGCAGAGCATCGGCCGCGTGGTCGACCGGCTGCGACGCCTGGTGCCGGAGGCGCGCATCACCTCGGCGCACGGCCAGATGGGTGAGCACCAGCTCGAGCAGGTCATGGTCGACTTCTGGGAGAAGAAGTTCGACGTACTCGTCTGCACCACGATCGTCGAGTCCGGACTCGACATCGCCAATGCCAACACGCTGATCATCGAGCGGTCCGATCTGCTCGGCTTGTCGCAACTGCATCAGCTGCGTGGCCGGGTCGGGCGTGGCAGCGAGCGGGCCTACTCCTACTTCCTCTACCCGCCGGAGGCGCCGCTCACTGAGACGGCCCACGACCGGCTGGCCACCATCGCACAGCACTCCGAGCTGGGCGGCGGCATGGCGGTGGCGATGAAGGACCTCGAGATCCGCGGCGCCGGCAACCTACTCGGCGGCGAGCAGTCCGGCCACATCGCGTCGGTCGGCTTCGATCTGTACGTCCGGCTGGTCGGCGAAGCGGTCGCGGAGTTCCGCGGTGAGGGTGACGCCGAGGAGCCGGAGGTCAAGCTCGAGCTGCCGATCGACGCGCACCTGCCGCATGACTACGTGCCGAGCGAGCGGCTGCGGCTGGAGATGTACAAGCGGCTGGCCGCCGTGCGTACCGAGGACGAGGTCACCGAGGTACGCGAGGAGCTGGTGGACCGCTACGGCGAGCCGCCTGAGGTCGTCGTCAGCCTGCTGGACGTGGCTCGCCTTCGGGCCCGGGCTCGCCAGGCCGGACTCAGCGACATCACGGTCGCCGGCAACTTCGTCCGGTTCGCGCCGGTGGAGCTGCCGGAGTCGGCACAGATGCGGCTGCAGCGGCTCTATCCGAAGAGCGTCGTGAAACCGGCCGTACGCACGGTCCTGGTCCCACGACCGCGTACCGCCCCGGTCGCCGGGCAGCCGCTGCGGGACGATGCGCTGCTGACCTGGTGTCGTGAGGTGCTCGACGCGGTGCTGGATCGGCCCACGTTGGCGGCCGCCTCGGCCTGATGACTGCGGAGCCTGAGGACTGGTCGGCGAGGTGTGCTCGGTAGGGTGCCCCCATGCGCAGACGACTCCTCGCCGTCGCCGTTGCGGCTGTCGCGGCGGCCGTACTCACCGGCTGCAGCGACATACATCCCGGCCAGGCGGTCGTGATCGACAACGGCGACTACGAGGCCTCGATCAGCAAGGTCGACGATCTGACCGGTGCGCTGTGCGTGGCATCGCCGATTCTGGCCCAGAGCCAGGGCCAACAGGGACAGCAGTCCGAGTCGATCGAGGCGCGGCAGTACGTCGTGGGGCTGCTGATCCAGTCCTATCTCACGCCCTTGGCGGCCAAGCAGGCCGGCGCCGACTCACCGTCGCCGCAGGACCTGACGGTCACGCCCGAGGACTACACGAACATCACCGACCAGATGGATGACGCGCAGGCCGACGACTTCCTCCAGCTGCTGCAGATCGGCACCGAGGTCAGCGCCTGGCAGTCCCAGATCGGACTCACGCAGCCCAACTCGTCGCCGTCCACCGCCGCTCAGGACGGCCAGAAGTACGTGCTCAACTACGCCAAGAACTTCGACATCGACATCGATCCACGCTTCGGCATGAACGGCAACGACTTGGGTTCAGGCAAGCTCCAGCGGTCCGGCTCGATCTCCGTGGCACAGTCCAGCCAGGCGACCCAGCGCGAGAACCCCGACAAGAAGGCAGCCGTCCTCGAGTCGCTTCCGAAATCGCAGATCTGCGGCTAGCCGGGTGCTGTTACTAGTTGGACGCTCCACCGGGTGACGCGAGCGGCCGTCCCCAGTCGATCGTCGCGACCACCGTCAGGTCGAGCCAGCCGGCCTCGCTCCAGGGCGTGACGACGGCCTCGATCGCGCGGTCGAACTCGGCCGCCTCCTCCGACGACATGAGCTCGCGAGCGAGACTCGAGGTGGAGTGGAACTGCTCGATGTAGTGCGCGACCGGCTGCCGGAACGTGATCGGCGCGGTCTCGGTGTGTCCGATCGGCTCGAAGTGGCCCCCGTCGCGGACAGCGCCGATCAGAGAGTGGTCCGGCTCGTATTCGGGATTGCGCGAGTGCGATTTGATCACGGTGGCCAGCTCGTCGCGCCACGGGACGTCGCGCGGCCCGTGCTCGACGACCGCGAGCAGACCGTCGTCGAGCGTGGCCCGGGCCAGCCGGTCGAACACCGGCTGCCAGCTCATCCAATGCAGGCTGGCGCCAGCGGTCACGAGCGAGTACGGGCCGGCGAGCTCGCTGGTCTCGACTGCGCCGACGATCCACCGCAGGTTGTCGCGGCGACCGCCGGGCCGATCGCGACCGGCGTCGATCATCGCCGGCGAGATGTCGATCGCATCGACTCGATCCATCCGCTCGGCGAGCGGACGAGCCAACGCACCCTCCCCGGCGCCGATGTCGAGCACCCGGCGCGGCTGATCGGCGATCAGCTGCTCGAGGACCGTGAACACCTCGGCCGGGTACGGCGGGCGGTGCTGATACGCCTCGGCGACACCTGGATGTTCGAACGTGGCAGCGAGTTCGGAGTGTGACAGGGCCATGGGTCCGAGACTGCCACGCAGCGACATGACGTCCGCGCCGAACTCGCGCGGACGTAGGCTCGCCGCGTGACTGACGCTCATGTCCATGTCATCGTGACGAGCCCCAGAGTGGCGCCGGGACTGCTCAGCGCCGAGGCTTGGGCACTCCTGACCGGACCGGCGCGGGTTGCGGCCGCCGACCTGGGCGATCCAGTCGCACTGGCGGTCCAGGGCGCCGGTGTCGAGGTGACCGAGCAGCAGTCACCGACGGCAACTGGCGAGCCGGGCGATCTGGTGTGGCTGGCTCCGCACGGCGAGACCGGTTGGGCCCGACGCGTGGCGGCGGAGGTTGTCGGCGGCGACCGTGATGTCCAGGTCGAGGTGGTCCACGGGTCGTACGACCTGCCCGGTGCTCGACTGCTCGACCTGGTCCACGTCATGGATCGGCTCCGCCGCGAGTGCCCCTGGGACCGCAAGCAGACCCACGAGAGCCTGGCCCGCTACCTGCTCGAGGAGGCGTACGAGACGCTCGAGGCCATCGACACCGGCGACGACGACCACCTGCGCGAGGAGCTCGGCGATCTGCTGTTGCAGGTGATGTTCCATGCCCGGATCGCCGCGGAGGGCGACGAGTCGGCGTGGGATGTCGACGACGTCGCCGGCGGGATCGTCGAGAAGCTGATCCACCGCCATCCGCACGTGTTCAGCGATGTGGAGGTTGCCGACGCCGACGAGGTCAACGCCAACTGGGAGGCGATCAAGGCGGCGGAGAAGGGCCGTACGTCGGCGATCGAGGGGATCCCGCTGACTCTCCCGGCGCTGGCCCGGGCCGACAAGCTCCTGGCGCGGGCGTCCCAGGCCGGACTCGAGCCGGTTGCTGCCACATCAGATGCGAGTCCGGCCGGTCGGATCGGGACCACCCTGCTCGACGTCGTACGCACGGCCCGGGAGGCCGGAGTCGACCCTGAGCAGGCACTACGCGCCACGCTGGTGGCCTACGGCGAGGCGGTGCGCGCCGCCGAACGATCGGATAACTAGGCTCATAGGACCGGAACACGGAAGTCGAAGCAAACGCGAACCACAAGTGTGAGAGGGAAATGGTGGCGAGTATCGATGCCGTAGGCGCCCGGGAGATCCTCGACTCGCGTGGGAGCCCCACCGTCGAGGTCGAGGTGGCGCTCGACGACGGGTCGATCGGCCGGGCGGTGGTGCCGTCGGGCAAGTCGACCGGCCAGTTCGAGGCCGTCGAGCTGCGAGACGGCGGCGACCGCTATGGCGGCAAGGGAGTCGAGCGGGCGGTCGTCGCGGTGATGGATCAGCTGGCCCCGCAGCTGATCGGCTACGACGCCGACGAGCAGCGGCTGATCGACCAGGCGATGTGCGATCTGGACGGCACGCCGAACAAGGCCCGCTTTGGCGCCAACGCGATCCTCGGTGTCTCGCTCGCGGTGGCGAAGGCCGCGGCGGAGTCGGCGAGACTGCCGTTGTTCCGCTATGTCGGCGGGCCCAACGCGCATCTGCTGCCGGTGCCACTGCTCAACATTCTGAACGGCGGCGCCCACGCCGACAGCGACGTCGACGTCCAGGAGTTCATGGTCGCGCCGATCGGAGCCGCGACGTTCCGCGAGGCACTCCAGTACGGCGCCGAGGTCTATCACGCGCTGAAGTCGGTGCTGCAGGATCGCGGGCTTTCGACCGGCCTCGGCGACGAGGGCGGCTTCGCGCCGAATTTGCCCTCCAACCGGGACGCGATCGACCTGATCGCCGCGGCGGTCGAGCGGGCCGGACTCCGCTTCGGCGAGGACATCGCGCTGGCACTCGACGTGGCGGCGACCGAGTTCCATGACGCCGACGCCGGGACGTACACCTTCGAGGGCAAGGCCAAGGACGCCGGTGAGCTGACCGCGTACTACACCGAGCTGGTCGACGCCTACCCGATCGTGTCGATCGAGGATCCGCTCGGCGAGGAGGACTGGGTCGGCTGGCAGGCGATCAACGCCGAGCTCGGCGAGCGGGTGCAGATTGTCGGCGACGATTTGTTCGTCACCAACGTCGAGCGGCTGCAGCGTGGCATCGACGAGGGGTCGGCCAACTCGTTGCTGGTCAAGGTCAATCAGATCGGCACCCTGACCGAGACCCTCGACGCGGTCGCGTTGGCCCACCGCAACGCGATGAGCTGCGTGATGAGCCATCGCTCCGGCGACACCGAGGACACCACGATCGCCGACCTGGCTGTCGCGACCAACTGCGGCCAGATCAAGTCCGGCGCGCCGGCCCGGTCGGAGCGGACCGCCAAGTACAACCAGCTGCTTCGGATCGAGGAGATCCTCGACGACGCGGCTCGCTACGCAGGTCGCGGGGCCTACCCACGTTGGACGGCACGGAGCTGAGTCGTGGCGTCGCCTCCGCGCAAGCCGAATCGGGGTCCCGGCAGCAGCCGGCGTCCCCAAAGTCGGTCGGCAGCAGGGGCCAAGGCAGGAGGGCCGCGGGCATCGAAGGCATCCCGCCGCGACGGTCAGTCTCCGCGCCGGCCCCGCGCCACCGGTCGGGCCGCCGTCCTGGCGCTGGTCCTGCTCGTGCTGGTGATCTCGTACGCGTCGAGCCTTCGGGCGTGGGTCGAGCAGCGAGCCGAGATCGCCGACACCCAAGCCACCATCGCGGCTACGCAGCAGCGCGTCGACCAGTTGGAGCAGACCAAGCAGCGCTGGCATGACGAGGCGTACATCCGCCGGATGGCGCGCGAGCGGTTCGGCTGGGTGCTGCCCGGCGAGGTCGGCTACCGGGTCATCGACGAGAACGGTGACACGGTCGGCGACACGCCACGGCTCGACGACCCGGCGGAGGGGTCGTCCAGCGATCAGCCCGACTGGTACGACCAGATGTGGGGGAGCGTCGAGGCGGCCGGCCAGCCGTTGCCCAGCGCGAACCGGCAGCGGCCGCAGAAGGACAAGCACCCGAACGCCGTCATCAAGCAGGAGCCGAACCGCCGATGACTCGGTCGACGGTGTCCGAGCCGGCCAGCGACGACGATCTGCTGGCCGTCGAGGCGCAGTTGGGTCGTTCGCCTCGCGGCGTGCACTCGGTCGCGCATCGCTGCCAGTGCGGCCGGCCGGATGTTGTGCGTACGCAGCCGCGGCTGCCCGACGGCACCCCGTTCCCGACCATGTACTACGTCACCTGCCCCCGGCTCAACAGCGCGATCGGCACGCTCGAAGCCTCCGGACTGATGGGCGAGATGACCGGGCGCCTGGCGACCGACGAAGAACTCGCCGCGTCGTACCGGCAAGCCCATGATGCGTACCTGAAGCGCCGGTCCGAGCTGGGCCAGGTAGCCGAGATCGAGGGTACGTCGGCCGGCGGCATGCCGTCCCGAGTCAAGTGCCTGCATGCCCTCGTCGGCCAGGCGCTGGCCGAGGGCCCTGGCGTCAACCCGCTCGGTGACGAGACCCTGAACCGACTCGATCCGTGGTGGGAGGCCGGCCCATGCGTGTAGCGGCGGTGGACTGCGGCACGAACACGATCCGACTCCTGATCGCCGACCTTGATCCCGCGACCGGTCAGCAGGCCGATGTGGACCGGCAGCTGCGCTACGTGCGCCTGGGACAAGGCGTCGACCGCACCGGTCGGCTCGCCGACGAGGCGATGACCAGGACCCTCGAGGCTGCCGAGGACTACGCGGCCCGATGCCGCAAGCATGGCGCGAAGCGGATCCGGATCGGGGCGACGTCGGCGGTACGGGACGCGGGCAACGCCGAGGAGTTCCTCGACGCGATGGCCGAACGACTCGGCGCGCGTCCGGAGGTGCTGGCCGGGTCCGAGGAGGCCAGCCTGTCCTGGCTCGGCGCGATGCGCGATCTCGCCGCCGCCGACCTGCCCAAGGATCAGCTGGTCGTGGACATCGGCGGCGGCTCGACCGAGTTGATCCGCGGGGCCGGCAACCGCATCGCCGGCGCCCGCTCCCTCGACATCGGATCGGTGCGCCTGACCGAGCGCCATCTGACCGACGACCCGCCAAGCGAGGAGCAGATCGCCGCTGCGGCAGCCGATGCCGACGCGGCCTTCGACGCTGTAACCGTCCGGGACGGCATCGATCTGGCGGCCGTCGGATCGGTGGTCGGCGTCGCCGGGTCGATCACGACGATCGCGGCCCACACGCTGGCGTTGGACAGCTACGACTCGAACCGGATCCATCACGCCCGGCTGCCGATCGACGATGTCATCGCATCGTGCGCGACGCTGCTGGCCACGCCGGTCGATGCGCGTCGGGCGATGCCGTTCATGCCGAGTGGCAGGGCTGACGTCATCGGCGGCGGTGCAGTCATCCTCGGACGGTTGCTGTTGCGGCTGGCGCCGACGCTTCGGCTGCCCTATCTGGTCGTGAGCGAGCACGACTTCCTCGACGGACTGGCCTGGTCCGTGGCAGAGGATCCCGATGTCAACGAGATCGAGTCGCCGTGACCGAAGCCGTCCGGTCGTGACCGAGCCGCTGCCGCATCCCGTCGTCTCCGGCCGCTACTCCAGCCCGGTCGAGCCCGGCTCCGGCTGGCCCGACGACTTGGCGGCACCGTCCACTCCGGTGGCGCACGACGCCGACGACGTCGCCCGGCTCGCGGGTCCCGAGCAGTCGCTCGCCGAGCTCACCGCGCGGATCTCGGTCTGTCGCGCCTGCCCGAGGCTGGTCGACTGGCGGGAGTCGGTCGCGCGCGACAAGCGCCGGTCCTTCGCCGCCGAGCCCTACTGGGGACGGCCCGTGCCCGGCTGGGGCTCGAGTGCACCGGCGGTCGTGGTCGTCGGACTGGCGCCCGCGGCCCATGGCGGCAACCGCACCGGCCGGATGTTCACCGGCGACCGGTCGGGCGAGTGGCTCTACGGTTCGATGCATCGGGTCGGCCTGGCGGCGATCGGCGGAAGCGAGCATGCCGGCGACGGACAGCGGCTGATCGACACCCGGATCGTCGCCGCCGTCCGATGCGCACCGCCGGACAATCGGCCAACCACCGTCGAGCGAGACACTTGCGAGCCGTGGCTGCGAGCCGAGCTGGCGTTGGTGCTGCCGACGGTTCGCTGCTTCGTCGCGCTGGGGTCGTACGGCTTCGACGCCGTGCTGCGCGGCATGCGACGGCTCGGTGGGCGGGTACCGGCGCCGCGACCACGGTTCGGTCATGGGGTCGAGGCGACCGTCGAGACGCCAGACGGGCGGCCCGTACTGCTGCTGGCCAGCTTCCATCCGAGTCAGCAGAACACGTTCACCGGACGACTCACCGAAGGCATGCTCGATGCCGTGCTCGCCCGTGCCCGGGCGGTTGCCGGTTAGGTTTGGGTGTCGACCCCCGTAGCCCAACTGGCAGAGGCAGACGGCTTAAACCCGTTCCAGTGTGGGTTCGAGTCCCACCGGGGGTACTTGCGACCTGCGCCGGTTGGTGAGGATGATGAGGTACGGCCCGGCTTGATCACCCGACGAGGGCGGTTGATAGCCATGACCACCTCCGATTCTCGTGCCGCGAGCTCCTGGCAGTACGGCCTTGCGCTTACCTCGCTCGCGGCTGCCGCAATCCACTTCGCTGTCACCGGCGACCACTTCGAGGAAGACGTCCTCTTCGGCGTGTTCTTCGTGGCAGTGGCCTGGGCGCAGGCGTTGTGGGCCGTAGCCATCCTGCTCACGCCGACCCGCCTGGTCCTGGCGGCCGGATTGGCCGGCAACCTCGCTGTCGTCGTGCTTTGGGTGGTCTCGCGAACGGTCGGTGTGCCCATCGGTCCCGAGGCAGGGACTGCCGAGGCGGTCGGCGCCATCGACGTTGCGGCCACGATCCTAGAACTCGTCATCGTCGTCGTGACCGCCCTGGTGCTCGCGGACCGAAGCGTCAGCGAATCGCGGGCCGCCCAATTGGGCTTGGTGCCGTTGGGCCTCGCCATCGTGGGCATCAGCAGCGCGGTGATCTTCGCCGGCGCCGACCACGCCCACGACGAGCACACCGCCGAGCATGCCCACGGAGAGCACGCGGACCATGCCACTGAGACCGGCGACCATGCGCACGGCGCGCACGCCGGCCACCACATGGTCGGCGGATCGGGGGAGCCGAATCCGGTCCAGCTCGAGTTCATCCGCAAGGCGATGCAGAAGTATCAGTCGGTCGACGTCGCCTACGCCGCCGGCTGGCAGCAGGAGCATCCCGACTGGCCGCGGATCGGCGCCCACTTCTACCGCGGCGACGACTGGGCCGGCTCGTTCCCCGCACGGCCCGGGCTCGACATCGGCGACCCCGAGTTCCTGATGTACTCCAAGCTGCTCACCGGCAAGTGGCAGCTGGTCGCGGTCGCGTACGTCCTCGACCAGGCG
>DATFRX010000208.1:0-11225 GCA_035262905.1 Nocardioidaceae bacterium | reverse complement strand
ACGACTCGGGCATGATCGGCGACGACCACGCGATCGGGATCCCCGAGGCGAGTGGGCACGCTGATCTCGAAGGCAGCCTGCTCCCGCGCGGCTGTCAGATCGGTCGACTCGGCCCCGGGCAGTGGTGACTCCGGGACCCGCGGTGCGTCGTCGGCATTGCTGCCCCACTGCACATCCACACCCGCGAAGCGGAACACGTCGGCGACGGCAGCCCGGGCCTGCGGCGAGGCGATCAGCAACGCTGCCAGCAGGGCCGCGACGACGGCGGCCACCCAGCCCGGACGGAGTGGGCGAAGCGGCTGGAGTGTCCGGCGTGGCGGTGGCGTCTCGATCCGGGCCCGGACGGCCGCGCGTACGTCCGGTGGCTCCGGCACGACGACGTCGGCGGCCAGCTCGCGCAGCTCTTGCTCGATGTCAGGCATCCAGCACCTCCACGTCGAGTCGGGCCCGGAGCTTCGCGAGCGCCCGCGAGGTCCGAGACTTCACGGTCCCCACCGGCAGCGACAACGTGGTCGCGGTCTCGGCTTCACTGAGGTCGAGGAAGTAGCGACAGACCAAGATCTCCCGATCCTTGCCGGCCAGCGAGCGAAGCTCGTCGATGAGCGCGCGGCGACGCTCCGCTTCGGCGACCTGTGGGTACGGTTCGTCGGCCGGTCGCAGGTCCAGTGCGCGCATCGCCAGGTGCTCGCGACGCTTGCGGCCGCGGACGGCGTTCTTCGTCTCATTCGCCACGATCCTCAACAGCCATGGGAGAAACGGCGCACCGGCTCGGTAGCGGTGCAGCGCACGGTAGGCCTTGACGAACGCCTCCTGCACGACGTCGTCGGCATCCGCTCCGGCGCCGAGGAAGTACGCGAGACGGTGCGCGGGCGCGGTGTAGCGAGCGACCAGGACCTCGTAGGCATCCGGGTCGCCGTCCTGTGCCCGCCGTACTGCCTCGGCGTCCTCCGTCGTCATCTCCCGCCGCATTGTCGTGCCCGACTCGAGTGTCCTACACCGGCCGACCCGGCGGGGTTCCATCGTCCGAGCGAAAGTTGGCGTGAGATTCAGGTTTCGGCGGCCGGAGAAGCTGTAGCTCGCGCCAACTCTCGGCTCGGTTGGCGTACGGTCGGCCCGTGAGCCAAGCGCATGCCGACGTGACCGTACGACCGGCCGAGCCGTCGGACGCTGCCACGGTGTCCAAGATCTGGCGGATCGGCTGGCCCGACGGGCATCTCGGCAACGTCCCCGACAAGCTGGTCGCGCTGCGTACCCCGGAGGACTTCGACCGGCGAGCCGCCGAGAGCATCGGGCGTACGACCCTGGCGGTCGTGGGCGATGACGTGGCCGGCTTCGTCATGGTGTCCGGCGACGAGATCGAGCAGGTCTACGTGTCGGCCGCTCATCGTGGCTCGGGCGTGGCCGCCGTGCTGCTCACCGAGGCCGAGCGACAGGTGCGGGTGGGCGGCCACGACACGGCCTGGCTCGCGGTCGTCGCCGGCAACGCCCGCGCCCGTCGGTTCTACGAGCGATCAGGATGGACCGACGACGGCACGTTCGACTATCCGGCGCCGCATGTCGACGGTCCGATCCCGGTGCCCTGTCACCGATACGTCAAGCAGGTCTAGCGACTGCGCAACCTAACGACTGGTCGCCTGCTCTGCCTCGGCAGCAGCGGGTCGCGGAGCTCGTACCAGAATCACGGTCACGACCGCCACGACCACGAGCAGCAGCGCCGCCACCGTCGTCGCTCGGGCGTAGCCGTGCACCAGACCGGCGACCTGGCTCGCCCCGGTGTTCGCGGTGAGGTAGGCGGTCGTGGCGGTGATCGCCACCGTGTTGAGCACCGCGGTGCCGATCGACGCGCCTATCTGCATCGACGTGTTGGCGACCGCGGCAGCCACACCGGCGTTGCGCGGGTCGATGTTCGACGTGGCAAGGGCGATCGCCGGAGTGAACACGCAGCCGATGCCGAGGCCGACCAGCACCTGGGCCGGCATGATCAGCGTCCAGTAGCCGCTCGTCGGCTCGAGCTGCGAGAGCAGTCCCAGGCCGGCCGCCGCGACCAGCATGCCGGGCACGATGAGCGTCCGTGGTCCGACGTGCGGCAGCAACCGGCTCGCGATCCCGAACGAGCTGAGCGACACCGTGATGGACAGCGGCAGGAACGCGAGACCGGCCTGCAGCGGGGTGTAGTCCAACACGGTCTGGAAGTGGTACGTCAGCATCAGGAACATGCCGAAGACGCCGACGACCGAGCTCGCGACCGCGAGGTAGGCACCGGCACGGGAGCGGTCGGCGAGGATCCCGAGGGGCAGCATCGGTGTTTCGCTGCGGGCCTGACGGACGAGGAACACGGCGATTGCCGCGATCCCGACGACAAGCGGGCCGATGACCTGGATCGAGCCCCAGCCGTGCGGGACCGCCTGGCTGCAGCCGAGGACGATCGCCGCCAGGCCACCCGTCGCCAGGATCCCGGAGATCACGTCGATCCCGGCCTGGCGATGGCCGGGCGCACTCGGCAGCACGGCGCGCCCGGCGATGAAGGCGCCGACGGCGATCACGACGTTGACGTAGAGGCACCAGCGCCAGTCGAAGTACTCCGTCAGCGCTCCGCCGAGCAGCAGGCCGACGGCGCCACCGCTGCTCGCCACGGCGCCATAGACCCCGAAGGCCTTGGCCCGCTCGGTGACGGTCGTGAAGGTGCTGCCGATCATCGACAGCGCGGTCGGTGCGAGTACGGCTGCGAACGCACCCTGGAGAGCCCGGCCGGCGATCAGCATCCCGAAGCCGGTCGCAGCTCCCGCAAGTGCCGAGGCGGCGGCGAAGCCGACCAGGCCCCCGAGGAAGGCGCGTCGGCGACCGACCTGGTCGGCCACTCGTCCGCCGAGCAGCAGCAGCCCGGCGAACGACAGCGTGTAGGCGGTCACGACCCACTGCCGGTCGCCGTTGTCGAAGCCAAGTGAGCTCTGGGCCGACGGCAGTGCGATGTTCACGATCGTCGCGTCCAGCGCCACCATCAGCTGCGCCACGGCGATCACGACCAGGGCATGCCAGCGGCGGTCGACGGACGGCGGGCTCTGCGGTGCCGACTGGGCCGGGTCCGGTCTGGACATCGGATTCATCTCCTGTGTCGAGTCGATAAGCGGAGGTTAAGCCTCCGGATATACGATAGACTCGTTCCGGTGCGAAGACAAACGGCAGGATGAGAACGATGGGTAGGACCTTGCGAGCGGATGCTCGGCGTAATCAGGAGCAGTTGCTCGTGGCGGCGCGTGACGTCTTCACCGAGCGGGGTGCGGATGCGCCGCTGGAGGAGATCGCGCGCCGGGCCGGGCTCGGCATCGGCACGTTGTACCGGCGGTTCCCGAACCGGCAGGCGCTGCTGCGGGCCGTTGTACTCGATGCGCTGGCCCACTCCGGTGCCGCTGCGGCAACTGCGCTGGAGGAGTCGCCGGATGCCTTCGGCGCCCTGGCGCGCTACATGCACGCCGCGCTGGACATCAAGGTGGCGGCGGTGATCCCGGCCCTGATGGATCAGGTCGACCTCGAGGATCCCGAGATACGCACTGCGCGGGATCAGGCCTCGGCGCCTGCGGTCCAGATCGTCGACGCGGCCCATGCCGAGGGGAGCCTGCGGCCCGAGGTCACCTTCGGCGATGTCGGGCTGATGATCGTCCGGCTGGCGAATCCGCTGCCCGGATCGTTCCCGGCCGACCTCGGACGGCGCCTAGCCCACCGGCATCTTGAGCTGCTGCTCGCCGGCCTCCGGGTCGGCAGCCGGCTGGAGAACGGCCTCGACGAGGCCGGTCTGACCCTCGAGGATCTCCAGGTACTCGGCCGTACTCGCTGACGCGGCGTCACTCGTCGAGCACGTGACAGCGCCCCGCCCGCCGGGGTCCTGCCTGCCGTCGGCGGTGCGGGGCGCTGTGGTCGTGGTGGCGATCAGGTTCGCTGGTCGGCCATGTCCTTGATGTTCTGGGCCGCTTGCTGGGGTGAGATCCCAGCGGCGTCGGCCGATGCGACGACCTGACTCCACAAGATGTTCCGGTCGTCGCCCTGGGTAGCTTCCGGAGCTCCGCATCCGCAGTTGGCGCACATGGTGATGTCCCCTCTCAGGTGGTGGATGTGCTGATCCGGCCGGGCGCGTAGGCGACGGCCAGTCGAGACAGCGCGAGCGCACCGACCAGCAGGCCGAAGTCGCGGAGCGCGATGTCGTAGTAGTCGGGAATCGTGAGCAGGTTGACGATGATGCCGGCGAGCCACGCCGCGACGAGCAGCGAACCGAACCGCGGCGCGACAGCGACCGCCAGGCCGGCCACGATCTCGATGACGCCGACGATGTGCATGGCGTCCTGCGCGTTTCCCGGCACGATGTCGTTGATCCACGGCGCGAGATAGATCGGCCAGTCGACGAGCCAGTTGGCGAACTTGTCGAGCCCGAACAGGATCGGCGCGACCGTGAACACCGTCCGGAGCAGCAAGAAGGCCTGATAGCCGGGATCCGACAGCGCCGTCCGTTCGGCGGTCGCAGCTTCAGGATTGGGGTGGGTGGTCATCTCGTGGAGCCTCCTCGTTCTAAAAACAACTGAAGCTAACGTTAGAATCCTTCGCGGGTTACGTCAACATCGCTTATCTTTAGAACGTGACCGAGACACCGCAGGACGTGGCCGCCGTGGCGGCGCTCGAGGAACCGACCCGACGACGGCTCTACGAACTGGTGGCCGCCGCGTCCGAGCCGGTCGGCCGCGACCAGGCCGCCGAGGCGCTGGACCTGCCCCGGTCGAACGCCGCGTTCCATCTCGATCGGATGGTCGAGCAGGGTCTGCTGGAGGTCGTGTACGCCCGACGCACCGGCCGATCCGGACCTGGTGCGGGCCGGCCCGCCAAGCTCTACCGCCGCTCAGGACGTCAGATCACGGTGAACCTGCCGGAGCGGCGCTACGACCTCGCCGGCCGACTGCTCGCCGGTGCGATCGAGCGCTCCGCGCACACCGGCGAGAGCGCACCGGACGTCCTGGCCGAGCACTCCCGCCAGGCCGGCGTCGAGTTGGGCCGGTCGGCCGAGCCAGCGCCTACGCGCGAGATCCTGCAGCGACTCGGCTTCGAGCCGTCCGAGGACGGTGCCCGGATCAAGCTCGGCAACTGCCCGTTCCACGATCTCGCGGCCGACTACCCAGACACGGTCTGCCGGATGAACCTTCACCTGCTTGCCGGGATGCTCGAGGGCGTCGAGGATGCCGACTGGGTGGCCGAGCCCGATCCGGAGCCGGGCCCATGCTGCGTACGGCTGGAGCGCGCGTCCTGATCTGACTCAGGCCGGCTCGGCAGCACGGCCGAAGTTCGGTGCCCACGGAGCGTCGCGCAGCCCGATGCGGGCGACCGCCGTACTCGTGATGCGGGCGACGTCCTCCAGGCGTTCGACCTCGTCGTCCCGGGGCCGTCTCGGCTTGGACCAGTACGCGCCGATCGCGGCCTTCGGATCAGGCGAACCCACCGGCACCATGATCAGGCTGCGGACGAAGGTCGGTCGATAGGCCTCGATCGGGATCCGGTCGTCGTCCTCGATGTTGGGGACGATCGCGGTTGAGTCGTTGAGCATCGCCCAGCCGCTGATGCAGGTCGACAGCGGGAATCGCTGTCCCTTCCACAGTGGCGCGATCGCGTCCTCGTCGGCGTAGAAGCAGTGGTTCTCCTCGCGGAGCACGAAGGTCGCTCCCTGCGCGCCGGTCTGGTCGCGGGCGACCTTGCGGACCAGCCGTCCGACCTCGCCAAGATCGGTGGCCTCGTCGAGTGCCCGGCGAAGATCCTCGGTCGCTGGCATCGCGTACACCTCCGGTCGGAGCAAGCCGGCGACAGTATTTTCGCACGAGCCGCCGCTGGCCCGGTCAGGTCGACCGGCCGGGCCGATGTCATGGACTTGTCCCGATTCGACCCGGGACTTGCGACTCATGACATTCGGACATCGATCTGGTCACACTGCGCGGGTGACGACGACGGAACGTGGCGACCGAGGCGGGTCTGGCTGCCGTTGCTGACTGACAACGAGGAGGGGGCGGTGCTCGATGCCAGAGCCAGCCGTTGACGGAGCGACCGACCAACCGCCGATCGGCGCGGACGACGACGTCCGCGTGATCCTGGCCGACGAGCATCCGGAGTTCCGCGACGGACTGGCCGAGCTGCTGGACTCGGCCGCGGGCATCCGGGTCGTCGGCCGAGCCAGCGACGGCCACGAGGCGATCGACCTGGTGGGGCAGTTGCATCCTGATGTCGTCGTGATGGACCTGAACCTGCCGGATCTCGACGGCGTCGAGGCGACTCGCCGGTTGACCGCCGAGAGTCCCCATGTCGGCGTGGTGGTGCTGACTGTCGCGAAGGACGACGACACCGTCTTCGCCGCGATGCGGGCCGGTGCTCGGGGCTATCTGCTGAAGGAGACCGGGCCGGACGACATCGTTCGCTCGATCACGGCCGTCGCACGTGGCGAAGCCGTCTTCGGCGCGGCCGTCGCCCGTCGCATCATGGACTACTTCGCGTCCGGTCCGCCCTCGACAACCGGCGCCGGACCGTTCCCCGAGTTGACGCCAAGGGAGCGGGAGGTGCTCGACCTGGTGGCCGCCGGCCGGGCCAACGCCGAGATTGCGGGCCTGCTGTTCCTGTCGCCCAGGACGGTCCGCAACATCGTGTCGAACATATTCGCCAAGCTGCACGTGTCCGACCGGGCCGAGGCGATCATCCGGGCCCGAGACGGCGGCCTCGGGCACGCCTGAGTCACCCACGGGTACGGCGTAGTCACCCCACGACTGTGACCGGGTGCCGTACGACAGCCCAGAACAGGTAGCCGCCCTCGTTGAACGGCACCGTGTCGGGCTGCCGGGTGTCGTTCTCGTCGACCGCCCTGGCCAGCAGGGTGTGCGGCCCGGACCTCGTCGGTCGCCACGGCAGCTCCCATCGCACCCAGCCGTCCCGGCGATTGGGTCCACGGAGGTTCGCCGGCTGCCAGCTCCGTCCGCCGTCGGTGCTGATGTCGACCTGGCGGATTGGCGCCGAGCCCGACCAGGAGCGTCCGGTCAGGACCGTCACGGCACCGGCCGGAACGCAGGCGTCCCATGCCAGCTGGAAGACGCTCTTGACCGCCGGTCTGGTCAGCGGCGACCCCTCGGGTGGGTAGTCGGGACCGGTCATCCGATACCAGGTGCTGTTCCACGGCGATACGAGCGAGTGGTTCGCGACCTCGATCTGGCCGAGCCACTTGACGCTGGCCACACCGACCCAGCCGGGCACGACCAGTCGCACCGGGTAGCCGTGGTCCGGTGGCAGCGGCTCGCCGTTCATCTCGAACGCCAGGAGCGTGTCGTCGAGTGCCTTGCCTACCGGCAGCGGCCGGCGTACGTGCCCGTGATCGATCCCGTCCTCGACGTAGTTGGCGTCGAGTCCCTGCGGCATGATCTCGACCGCGTCGCCTCGGATCCCGGCGCGATTCAGCACCTCGGCCAGTCGTACGCCACGCCAGCGGGCCAGTCCGACCGCGCCGAGGGTCCACGGCGTACCGGGCGCCGGGGTGCCTTGCTGCTGGGCGAAGAGGCGGCGGCCGTTGCCGGCGCACTCGATGACCGCCTCGAGCTCGTAGCCCGGCAGCGACCGCAGTTGGCGGTAGTCGAACTCGATCGCCTGCTCGATGCCGGGTGCTCCGAGCAGCCCGGATCCGAACACCCGAAGCCGCCAGGTCTTGGCGTCGATCCGCGGCGTAGCGGTGTGGTTGCGGACGAAGAAACGTTCGTTCGGCGTGCGGTAGCCGAGGTCCGCGGTCGCGTCCCAGCGCATCTCCGCGTTGGTGTCGTGATCGACGAACCACTCCGGCGGGAGCGGCTTGACGATCGACGACGTCGAGAGCATTAAGTCCACCATTTCACTAGAGTTTAGCGCGTCCTGTGGCCTCATTCGGAGTGTTACCCGAAATCGGTCGGCTTGCTAGTGCCGGACGGCGTCGTCATGCCGCCGCCAGCGACTCGGCGACCCGCTCGAGCTCTTGTACGGCGGCGCCGACGGCCGCCGCGTCGCGACCACCCCGACGCGTACTCGTCAGCAACTGCCGGCAAGGAGCCGGTCGCCCGATGGTCGGGATCTGGACGATCGGCAGGTCCGGCGGGAGCTGTGCCAGTCGTGGCACCAGCGCGATGCCGAAGCCCTTGGCGACCAGGGCGGCGACGACATGCCACTCCTGCGCCTCCTGCACGATGGTTGGCGTGAACCCGGCGGCCGTGCAGGCGGCCATCACCTCGTCGCGACACGACGTCCCGAGCCAGCCCGTGATCCACGGCTCGGTCGCCGCCTCGCTCAGCCTGATCCGACGGCGCCCGGCGAACCGATGGTCGCTGGGGACCAGAAGATCGAGCGGATCGTCCATCAACGGCTGCTGGTCGAACCGGCGATCGGTCGCCCCCGGAGTGTCGGAGAACGCCTCGATCACCGCCAGGTCGGTCTCGCCGCTGAACAGCAGGTCGAAGCACTCGGCCGGACCGGCCTCCCGCAGCCGGATCTCGAGCGCCGGATGCCGGTCGCGAAGCGCAGCGGCGGCGGGCGCGATCAGGGCGGACATCACGGTCGGGAACCCGCTGACCCGCAACAGTCCGGTCGGCTCGTCGCCCTGACGCCGCAGCTCGGCCTCGGCCTGCTGCCAGCGCGACTCGATCTCGTCCGCGTGGGCCAGCAGGTTGTGGGCCGCCGGTGTGAGCCGGACGCCCCGGCCCTGTGGCTCGAGCAGCGCGACCCCGAGATCGCGTCCCAACTGCCGGATCTGCTGCGAGGCGGCCGACGGAGTGAAGTGCAGGGACTCGGCGGCGGCGGTCACCGTACCGTAGTAGGCGACCGCTCTGAGCACGCGAAGCCGGCGCAGGTCGATCATGAAGCCAATGCTTCACAAAACCCTTCAGAAACTCAATCTCGTTCTTCGCGATGTGTCGCGTCAACCTGGACTCAGTTCCGAGTTGAGAGGACGAGATCGTGAACCTCTGCCCCTTCTGCGGCTGGCCCGAAGACGACCTGTTCGACCTCGCGTCGCAGCACCGTACGTCGGAGGGTCAGACGGTCTGGACGCGTTGCGTCTGCGGCTCCCTCCAGATGCGCGTCGTCGGTGCGACCGGCAGCCGGATCGTCGCGCGGAGCCGGGGAAGCCTCGGCGACCCCGACTCGTCGCCGGTCGACTGCCACTCGTGACGAAGTCGGCGATTTGGGGGCCGCGTCTCGGAGAATCGCGCATCGGATGAGGTGCGAGTGCACCGCTTTCGGTGCGCAACTCAGGAAGTTGCTATACGTCAGTTTCGTGACACGCCGACGGGGCTCAGCCGCTGGGCTCAGGCGGGCCGTAGCCACCACCGCCGGGCGTCTCGATCACGAAGACGTCGCCGGTCGCGGCGTCCTTCGAGTCCGACCCCTCCATCGGTGTCGTCGACCCGTCGGCGTGCTCGAGCCAGTGCCGGCCGAGGGTGCCCGTTTCACCGCCGGCCATGCCGTACGGCGGCACGATCCGATGGCTGGCCAGCGTGGTGACCGTCATCGGCTCCAGGAACCGGATTCGTCGCACACCGCCGTTGCCGCCGTGTGTGCGCCCGACACCGCCGCTGCCGTGGCGGATCCGATAGCTGTCGACCCGGACCGGGTAACGCCACTCAAGCACCTCGGGGTCGGTGAGGCGCGAGTTGGTCATGTGGGTCTGGACCACGTCTGCGCCGTCGAAGCCGTCCCCGGCGCCCGATCCGCTCGCGACGGTCTCGTAGTACTGATAGCGCTCGTTGCCGAAGGTGACGTTGTTCATCGTGCCGGACCCCTCGGCCTGGACCCCGAGCGCGGCGTAGAGCGCGCCCGTGACGGCCTGTGAGGTCTCGACGTTGCCGGCGGCGACGGCTGCGGGATAGGCCGGCGCCAGCATCGAGCCGGCCGGGATCGTGACCTGGATCGGCTCGAGGCAGCCCGAGTTGAGCGGGATCTCGTCGTCGACCAGGGTGCGGAAGACGTAGAGCACCGCGGCCATGACGACCGACGACGGGGCGTTCGCGTTGCCGGGTTGCTGCTCCGACGTGCCGGTGAAGTCGATCTCGGCGGTACGGGCGTCGCGGTCGACTCGTAACCGCACCTCGATGGTCGCGCCCGAGTCGAGGTGGTAGGTGTACGAACCGTCGTGCAGGGCAGAGATCACCCGGCGGACGGCCTCCTCGGCGTTGCGGCGCACGTGGCCCATGTAGGCCCGGACGACGTCGAGTCCGAAGTGGTCGACCATCGCCCCGAGCTCCTCGACGCCCTTCTCGTTGGCGGCGACCATCGCTCGCAGGTCGGCGATGTTGCTGGTCGGGTTGCGGGAGGGGTACGGCGCGTTCCGGAGCAGCTCGATCGTCTCCCGCTCGCGGAGCGTGCCGTTCTCGACGAGCAGCCAGTTGTCGATGAGGACGCCCTCCTCGTCGATCCTGGTGCTGAACGCGGGCATCGATCCCGGCGTGAGTCCGCCGATCTCGGCATGATGACCGCGGGCCGCGACGTAGAACAGGATCTCCTCGCCGGCTTCGTCGAAGACCGGCGTCACGACCGTGACATCCGGCAGATGCGTACCGCCGTGGTACGGGTCGTTGAGCGCGTAGACGTCGCCGGGCTTGATCGTGTCGCCCCGCCGGTCGATGACCATCTTGATGCTCTCGCCCATCGACCCGAGGTGCACCGGCATGTGCGGTGCGTTGGCGATCAGGTTGCCCTCGACGTCGAACAGGGCGCACGAGAAGTCGAGCCGCTCCTTGATGTTGACTGAGTGCGCGGTGCTCTGCAGCCGGACGCCCATCTGCTCGGCGATCGACATGAACAGGTTGTTGAAGATCTCCAGCATCACCGGATCGACCTCGGTGCCGACCGCCCGTCGCGCAGCCCTCGCCTCGACCCGAGTGAGTACGAGGTGCCCGAGGTCGTTCACGGTTGCCTGCCAGCCGGGCTCGACCACCGTCGTCGCGTTCGCTTCGGCCACGATCGCCGGGCCCTCGACCTCATCTCCGGCGCGAAGGCCGTCTCGCTGATACAGGTCGACCGGCGTCCATGACCCGCCGACGAACATCTCGACGCGCGCTGCGGGTTGGGCGGAACTGTCAGTGCCGGGAGGCAGGGCGTCGGCCGTCTCTTCGCGTAGTGCCTCGCCGAGCAGCTCGACCGACACGGCCTCTACGACGACGGTCTTGTCCGGCATCAGGAACGAGAACTGCCTGCGATAC
>DATFRX010000207.1:0-3786 GCA_035262905.1 Nocardioidaceae bacterium | reverse complement strand
CGCCGCCCGCCACGCGGTAGAGACCGGAGATGACCGCGGCGGCGAACTCGGGGCGGTCGCCGTCGTCGTCGATGTGGATGAGCTTGGCGAGCTCGTCGTTGTCGATGATCGGGAACGGCAGCTCGACCTGCCGACACGAGTCCGGCCCGGGCTCGAGCAGGTTGCCTTCGGGCCCGGTCGTCGACGACAGGGACGTGACCAGCTCCTCGCGGATCGCGTCCAGCGGCGGGTTGGTCACCTGGGCGAACAGCTGGCTGAAGTAGTCGAACAGCAGTCGCGGCCGGTCCGACAGCGTCGCCAGCGGCGTGTCGGTGCCCATCGAGCCGATCGGCTCCACCCCGGTCCGGGCCATCGGCGCCACCAGCAGCCGCAGCTCCTCCTCGGTGTAGCCGAACACCTGCTGTCGCCTGGTCACGGACGCGTGGGTGTGGACGACGTGCTCGCGCTCCGGCAGGTCGGACAGGTGGATCAGCCCGGCATGCAGCCACTCGTCGTACGGGTGCTCCCGCGCGACCCTCTCCTTGATCTCGTGGTCCTCGATGATCCGGTGCTCGCCGATGTCGACGAGGAACATGTGACCCGGCTGCAGCCGGCCCTTGCGGACGATGCTCGCGGGATCGAGGTCGAGCACGCCGGTCTCGGACGCCAGCACGACCAGGCCATCGTCGGTGACCCAGTAGCGGCCGGGCCGCAGGCCGTTGCGATCGAGCACCGCGCCGATCCGCTGGCCGTCGGTGAACACGACGCACGCCGGACCGTCCCACGGCTCCATCACGGCCGAGTGAAACTCGTAGAACGCGCGTCGCTTCGGGTCGATCTCGGCGTGGTTCTGCCAGGCCTCGGGGATCATCATCAAGACCGCGTGCGGCAGCGAGCGGCCGGCGAGATGCAGCAGCTCCAGGACCTCGTCGAAGCTCGCCGAGTCCGACGCTCCCGGACCGCAGATCGGGAACACCCGGTCGAGGTCACCCGGGAAGAGCGTGCTTCGGAGTTGCGCCTCGCGGGCTCGCATCCAGTTGCGGTTGCCCTGGATCGTGTTGATCTCACCGTTGTGGGCGACCAGCCGGTACGGGTGGGCCAGCGGCCAGCTGGGGAACGTGTTCGTCGAGAACCGGCTGTGCACGACCGCGAGTGCGGACGCGACCCGCTCGTCGGCCAGGTCGGGGAAGAACGCGTCGAGTTGCTCGGTCGTCAGCATGCCCTTGTAGCACAGGGTCCGCGACGACAGGCTCGGGAAGTAGACCCCGACCTCGTGCTCGATCCGCTTGCGCAGGCAGTAGACCCGGCGGTCGAGGGCGATGCCCATCAGCGGTGCGCCGGACGCCGCGACGAACAGGTGCGCGAAGGTCGGCATGCTCGCCCGGGACGTGGCGCCGAGCAGCTCCGGCCGCACCGGGACGTCTCGCCAGCCGAGCACCCGCAGCCGCTCCTCACCGGCGAGCGTCTCGATCTCGGCCCGGGCCTTGTCGGCCAGCTCCGGATCGTCGGGCAGAAACGCCGTGCCCACGGCATAGGCGCCGGCGACCGGGAGATCGAACGCCGTGACGGCTCGCAGGAACGTGTCGGGAATCTGCAGCAGGATGCCGGCGCCGTCGCCGGAGTCGGCTTCCGCACCCGAGGCGCCTCGGTGGTCGAGGTTGCGCAATGCCGTCAGCGCCTGGGCCACGATGCGGTGGCTGGCCTCGCCGGTCAGCGTCGCGACGAAGGCGACTCCGCACGCGTCGTGCTCGTGACGGCCGTCGTAAAGGCCTTGCGGGGAGGGAAATGTGCGCACGGAGCCTCCCGTCGTCCAATGTGACCTGGTGAACCCCTGGTGCGAATCACGGAGATGATGTGACCCGGTTGGTCATGATGTGCGCGGGACGACGTTGGCCCGAGGCGCTGTGGCGAGACTACACGACGAGACGCCCGTCCAGCATCCGATAAGTCCGATGTACGGACGCGGTCTCGCTGGGCGGATTTGCGCCCGCGCATACCGTCCCGAGTGACCTCGGTGGTGCGTGGAGACGCAAGACCGTGACGGGCGGTCTAGGGCGTCTTCGGTTCGCCGTCTGCGGGCTTGTCGGTTGCCGGCTCTGCCTTCCCGGCTTCCTCGCTTGTCGGCTCGGCCGCCTCGGCCTTGTCGTCGCTCTCTGGCTTCTCAGCAGGCTCGTCCGGCTTCGACTCGGCCTTCACAGGTTCGGGCTTCTCGGTCTCGTCGGCCTTGACGGGCTTGGCGGGCTCGTCCGGCTTCGCCTGGTCGCTCGCCGGCTTCTCGGCAGGCTGGTCCGGCTTCGACTCGGCCTTGACCGGCTCGACCTTCGCGGTCTCGTCGGACACCGGCTCGGACTTCACGGTGTCGCCGCCGGACGATGCGTCGCCCGACGATGCCCCGGCTCCCTCAGCGGCAGCCGCGCCGGCACCGACCTTCGCCTCGACCCGGTCCTTCTCGTCGGCCTTCGCCTGCTCGTCCTCGCCGACCGGCGGTTCGCGGCCCTCGCGGTAGACCGACTCCTCGCGGCCCGGACGGCGCCGCCCGACGATGATGAAGTACGCCACCGCGAGGACGAAGATGATCCCCGCGACCCAGACGTTGAGCCGGACGCCGAAGAAGTGGTGGGCGTCGTCGATCCGGAGGTACTCGATCCAGGCCCGACCGGCGGTGTAGAGCGCGACGTAGAGGGCGAACACCCGGCCCCGGCCGAGCTGGTATCGGCGGTCGGCCAGCACGATGACGATGGCCACCCCGATGCACCACAGCGACTCGTAGAGGAACGTCGGCTGGAAGGTGGAGTACTCCAGGTAGCCCTCGGGCCGGTTGTCGAGGCTGATCTCCAGGCCCCACGGCAGGTCGGTCGGCTTGCCGAACAGCTCCTGGTTGAAGTAGTTGCCCCAGCGGCCGATCGCCTGCGCCAGCACGATGCCCGGGGCCACGGCGTCGATGAACGACGTGAACTTGACGCCGCTGAACCGGCAGCCGATGTAGGCGCCGAGCGCACCGAAGCCGATCGCGCCCCAGATGCCGAGACCGCCCTCCCAGACGTACAGGGCCTGGATCGGGTCCTTGCCGTTGCCGAAGTAGAACTCCGGGTTGGTGGCGACGTGATAGGCGCGGGCACCGACCAGGCCGAACGGGATCGCCCAGACGGCGACGTCGCTGACCGTGCCGGGCCGGCCGCCGCGCGCGACGAACCGGCGCTCGCCGACCCAGATCGAGACGACGATGCCAGCGATGATGGCGAGTGCGTAGGCGCGCAGCGGCAGCGGCCCGAGATGCCACACACCCTCGGACGGGCTGGGAATGAAGGCGAGGTCCATCGTGCCGTGAGGCTATCGTGCCGCCGATTCGCGGACCCCGGTGGCCAGCTCTGCGGCGAGCGCGGACACGGCGTCGACGCCCGCGACCGGGTCGGCGGCGTCGAGCAGACACCGGACGAAGGCCGAGCCCACGATGACGCCGTCTGCGAATCCGGCGATCTCCGCGGCCTGGGCGCCGGTGCTGACACCGAGGCCGAGCCCGACCGGCAGTGTCGTGGCGGCCCGAACCCGCTCCACCAGAGCCGATCCGGCCGCGCTGACCTCGCTCCGGGCGCCGGTCACTCCCATCAGCGAGGCGGCGTAGACGAAGCCGCGGCTGGCATTGGTGGTCAGCGCGATCCGCTCGTCGGTCGATGAGGGCGCGACCACGAAGACCCGGTCCAGACCGTGCTTGTCGGAGGCGGCGAACCACTCGCCGGCCTCGTCGGGGATCAGGTCCGGCGTGATGAGGCCGGCGCCACCGGCGTCCGCTAGCGCACCGGCGAACTC
>DATFRX010000206.1:0-34298 GCA_035262905.1 Nocardioidaceae bacterium | reverse complement strand
TCGAGCTGCCCGGCTCGTACGAGCGGCAGCCGGTCCGGACGGTGACGGTAGGTCCGGTAGAGCACGCCGTCGGCGTCCATGCCCTGCAGCTCGTGGTGCTGGCGCACCACCGCGATCGCTGTGCGCTCCTGGACCACGATGCGTACGCCGCTCGGCCAGTCGCGTTCGACGTCGACGCTGGCCACCGCCGGCAGCTGGGAGACTCGGTCCTCGACCGCGCCCACGTCGAGCCGAGCGAGTGGCGTGCCCTTCTGTACGTCGGCGGCCTGCTCGACCTCGTGCCGCGTGAGGAACGACGTGCCCTCCACCTCGACGGACTGGATGCCGAGCCAGGACGACGCGTAGACGACCCAGCCGCCGAAGCCGATCAGCACGACGGCGACGACAGCGATCAGCTGCTTCCGGCCGAACCACCGGCGCCGGGAGAAGCGCCCCGTCACGACCGGATCAGACATGCTCCCGTCCCCCGTTCAGTCCGCCAACGCCGCTAGCACCTGCGGCCCCACCGCTGTGATGTCGCCGGCGCCGAGGGTGAGGACCAGGTCACCCGGCCGGGCCACCGCGACGACTGCATCGGCGAGCTCGTCGCGTCGCGCCACGTAGTGCACCCGGTCGCTGGGCAGCGGCACCGCGTCGGCGACCAGCCGGCCGTCGACGCCGTCCTCCGGTTGCTCCCGGGCCAGGTAGATGTCGGCGACGACGGCGACGACAGCGATCAGCTGCTTCCGGCCGAACCACCGGCGCCGGGAGAAGCGCCCCGTCACGACCGGATCAGACATGCTCCCGTCCCCCGCTCAGTCCGCCAACGCCGCCAGTACCTGTGGCCCGACCGCCGTGATGTCGCCGGCTCCCAGGGTCAGGACCAGGTCACCCGGCCGGACCACCGCGACGACCGCATCGGCGAGCTCGTCACGTCGCGCCACGTAGTGCACCCGATCGGCCGGCAGCGGCACCGCGTCGGCGACCAACCGGCCGTCGACGCCGTCCTCCGGCTGCTCCCGGGCCAGGTAGATGTCGGCGACGACCGCGACGTCCGCAGCACCGAGGCTGCGGCCCATCTCGGCGCCGAACGCCTTGGTACGCGAGACCAGATGCGGCTGGTAGCAGACGACGACCCGACCGTCGCCGGCCAGCGACCGGGCCGAGGCGAGGTCGGCGGCGATCTCGGTCGGGTGGTGGGCATACGAGTCGTAGACCCGGACTCCCCCGGCCTCGCCCTTGAGCTCCATCCGGCGCCGGCTGCCGGTGTAGTCGGCGAGACCGGCAGCGAGCGCGTCGAACGGATAGCCGCGGCGCAGCCCGACGGCGAGCGCCGCCAGCGCGTCGAACAGATAGTGGCGGCCGGGCAGCGCGATCCGCAGCGTGCCGAGCTCCTTGCCGTCCAGGACGACCGTGCAACTGGTCTCGCGACCCGACGACCGGACGTCCAGCCCACGCAGGTCGGCCGACTCGCCGAAGCCGACACCGACGGCGTCGATCCCGTGCTCGCGGGCCAGGTCGACCAGCGCCGCCGCGCCGGGGTCGTCGACGCTCGCCACCAGGCAGCCGCCCGGCACGATCCGATCCAGGAACTCGTCGAACGCGCGCCGATAGGCCTCCGGCGTGCCGTAGACGTCGAGGTGGTCCGCCTCGATGTTGGTGACGACCGCGACCGTCGGCGTGTACGCCAGGAAGGCCCGGTCACTCTCGTCGGCCTCGACGACGAACTCCGTGCCGCCGCCCTCGTGGGCATTGCTTCCGGTCGACGCCAGGTCGGCTCCGACCGCGTACGACGGATCGGCTCCGACGGCGGTCAACGCCACGGCGAGCATCGACGAGGTCGTGCTCTTGCCGTGCGTACCCGTGACGGCGAGCACGATCCGCCCGATCATGACCGACACGACGGCCGCCGATCGCGGCCACAACCGCAGCCCCTGCTCACGGGCGGCCACGACCTCGGGATTGGACTCGTCGATCGCGGTCGACACGACCACGGTGTCGGCGCCCTTGACCTGGTCGGCGAGGTGGCCGACGTAGCAGGTGGCGCCGAGCTCCCGCAGTGCATCGAGGGTCGGCGACTCGTGTGCGTCGCTGCCGCTGACCTCGACGCCCCGGACGAGCATCAGACGGGCGAGGCCGGACAGCCCGGCGCCGCCGATGCCGACGAAGTGGACGTGGCCCAGCTCGGCGGCGGGCGGAATCTGCTCCGGCAGGGGGACCCTCACGGCTCACCTCGGGCGGCGTCCTCGATCATCGCGGCCAGCCGGACGTCGGCATCGCGCGGCAGCAGGCCGTCGGCGGCCCGGGACATGGCGGCGAGTCGGTCCGGATCCAGCAGCAGCTCAGGCACCGTACGGCCGATCCAGGCGGCGCTCATCGCCTCGTCGTCGACCAGCAGTGCGCCGCCGGCGTCGACGACCGGCCGCGCATTGCGGGCCTGCTCGCCGTTGCCGTGCGGCAGCGGGCAGAACACCGCGGGCAGGCCGGCGCAGTTCACCTCGGTGACCGTGTTGGCACCGGCACGACACACGATCAGGTCGGCCGCGGCGTAGGCCAGGTCCATCCGCTCGATGTACTGCACCACCCGGTACGGCGGGTCGCCCTCCTTCGGCGTCACGACCGCCTCCTCGACCCGGCCGGCGTGGTGCAGCACCTGGACGCCGGCATCCGCGAGCGCCCGGGCGGCCCCGGACACCGAATGGTTGAGCCGCCGGGCACCCTGCGACCCGCCGGTCACGAGCAGCGTCGGCCGGTCCGGGTCGAGTTCGAACTCGGCACGGCCCTCGTCGCGCTGCTTGGCACGGTCCATGCCGGAGATCAGCCGCCGGATCGGCATGCCGGTGAACACCCCGTGCGCGAGCGGCGTGTCGGGGAAGCTGGTCGCGACGTGCGTGGTGAAGCGCACGCCGACCTTGTTGGCCAGGCCCGGCAGCGAGTTGCCCTCGTGGATCACGATGGGGAGTTTGCGTCGCTTGGCCGCGAGGTAGGCCGGCAGCGCGACATAGCCGCCGAACCCGACGAGGACATCGGGCTGGATCCGGTCGAGCACCTCGCCGGCACTCCGGACGGCCGACCGCAGCTTGCCCGGCACCCTGGCCAGGTCGAGCGTCGGGCGCCGGGGCAGCGGGACCGGCGGGATCAGCTCCAACGGCAGCCCGGCCGCCGGAATGACCCGGGTCTCGATGCCGCGCTCGGTGCCGAGGCAGGTGAGCGTGACGTCGGGATCGCGGTCACGCAGCGCGTCGGCCGTCGCGAGCAGCGGCGACGTATGGCCGGCGGTGCCGCCACCGGCGAGGAGTACGGACAGAGGCATCGGTCACCGTCTCTGGCGTCGGTTCGAAATCGTCGCGGCTCGGCGCCGCAGCCGGCGTACCCGCTTCGACTGCAACGCCACCTGGGCGCCCGGCTCGGCACGCGCGAACGCCAGCAACATACCGAGCGCGATCAACGTCGGAAGCAGGGCCGACCCACCGTAGGAGACCAGCGGCAGCGGGATGCCGATGACCGGGAGCAGGCCCAGCACCATGCCGAGGTTGACCAGCGCCTGCGAGAGCAGCCAGACCGTGATGCCGGCCGCGGCGTAGCGGGCGAACGGGTCGCGGGCCCGGCTGGCGATCCGGAAGCCGGTGTAGCCGAGCACCATGAACAGACCGAGGACGATCAGGGTCCCGAACAGGCCGGTCTCCTCGCCGATGACGGCGAAGATGAAGTCGGTGTGTGCCTCGGGGAGACTCCCCCACTTCTGGCGACTGGCGCCGAGGCCGACGCCCCAGAACGAGCCGGTGGCGAGCGCGAAGAAGCCGTGCGCGGCCTGCCAGCCCTCGCCGCGCAGATCGCTCATCGGGTCGATGAAGTTGGTCAGCCGCTGGATGCGCTCGGAGTCGCTGCTGGCCAGGAAGGCCGCGAGCCCAGCGAGCGCCAACATGGCGCCGACGAACAGCCGGGCCGGCGCCCCGACCACCCAGAGCATGCCGAGGATGATGGCGAACAGGACCAGCGCCGTGCCGACGTCGCGCTGCCCCACGACGAGGAAGGCGACCAGGCAGGTCGCCGGCACCATCGGGATCAATAGGTGCTTCCAGTCGTCGAGCAGCTTGTCCTTGCGGGCGTAGAGATCGGCCGCCCACAAGACGATCGCGAGCTTGGCGATCTCGGACGGCTGGATCAGCACCGGGCCGCCGAAGCTCAGCCAGTTCTGGTTGCCGTTGACCTCGACGCCGACGCCGGGCAGATAGGTCAGCGAGATCAGGACGATCGACCCGATCAGCGCCGGGTAGGCGAACCAGCGCATCACCCGGATCGGCGTACGGGAGGCGAGCCAGGCCAGCGGGATCCCGATCGCGGCCCACATCGCCTGCTTGCCGAAGATGTAGTAGGACGAGCCGTACTGGTCGTAGGACAGCACCGAGCTCGCCGACAGCACCATGATCAGGCCGAACCCGAGCAGCAGGACGCTGACCCCGATCACCAGCTGGTAGGACATCAGCGGCCGGTCGAGAATCTGCCGAAGCGACTCCCACCAGCGCGACGACGGGCCGCTGGACTCGCGGGCGGCCCGCGGAGGCGGCTTGGTCGCAGTCGCCACGGGCCTCCCTCCCTACGGCTCGACGGCCGTCCGACGGTCGACGGCGGCCGCGAAGGCATCGCCGCGAGCCCCGTAATTGGTGAACTGGTCCTGAGACGCGCAACCGGGCGCCAGCAAGACGGTGTCCCCTTCCTGGGCTATCGCTGTCGCTGCCTGCACGACACGCTCCATGACATCGGAGCCAGTCTCCCCTTCGGCCACCTCGATCACGGGGACTTCGGCTGCGTGTCGCGCCAGCGCCTCGCCGATCACGGCCCGGTCGCGGCCCAGCAGCACGACCCCGCGCAGCCGGTCGCGCACCCGCTCGACGAGCTGGTCGAACGTGGCGCCCTTGGCCAGTCCGCCCGCGATCCACACCACCGACGGGTAGCCGAGCAGCGACGCCTCGGCCGCATGCGGGTTGGTCGCCTTCGAGTCGTCGACCCAGCGAACGCCGGCGTCGAGTGCGACCGTCGCGTTGCGGTGCCGGTCCGGCCGGAACCCGGACAGTCCGGCCCGAACCGCGTCAGCGGGTACGCCGTGGGCCCGCGCCAGTGCGGCGGCGGCAAGTGCGTTCGCGATGTTGTGCGGCGCCGGCGGGCTGACGTCGCTGACGGCGGCCAGCTCGACGGCGTCGTCACCGGAGCCGAAGGCCCGGTCGACCAGGACGCCGTCCAAGACGCCGAGCAGGCCGTCCCCTGGCGCATCGAGGGTGAAACCGACCGGCCGGGGACCGCTCGGGTCGGCGGCGGCCAGCTCGGCCGTGACCGGGTCGGCGGCGTTGTAGACCCTGGCCTTGCCGGTCCGGTGGTAGATCCGGGCCTTGTCGGCGATGTAGTCGGCCATCGACCCGGCGTACCAGTCGAGATGGTCCGGCGCGATGTTGAGCACGGCCGCCGCCTCGGCCGCCAGCGAGTTGGTCCAGTGCAGCTGGAAGCTGGACAGCTCGAGCGCAAGCACGTCGTAGGGCTCCGGCTCCATGACCGTGGCGACGGCGGGCGATCCGACGTTGCCGACCGCAGCGGTACGCAGTCCGGCGGCGGCGAGGATCGCGGCCAGCATCTGCACCGTGGTGGTCTTGCCGTTGGTGCCGGTCACGCACAGCCATGGCGCGTCGGCGTCGCGGCGGAGCCGCCAGGCGAGCTCGATCTCGCCCCAGATCGGCACGCCACGGCTGGCGGCGTCGGCCAGCAACGGCGCTCGCGGCGTCCATCCCGGCGACGTCACGACCAGGTCGGCGTCGTCGGCGAGCCGGTCGACGGCGTCCGATCCGACGCGTACTCGCCCGCCTTGCGCCTCGATCTCGGTCGCGCGCTCGCGTACTCGCTCGGAGTCCGAGGCGTCCACGACGGTGACCTCGGCGCCCAGCCGCAGCAGCGTCGTCGCGGCGGCCGTACCCGAGACCGCGAGCCCGGCGACGACGACCTCGATGCCCTTCCAGTCGGCGTCCCGGCCCAGCCGCTCGACCTCGGGATCGGTCATGCGCCGGCGACCCATTCGGCGTAGAAGATGCCGAGGCCCGCGGCGACACACAGCCCGGAGATGATCCAGAACCGGATCACGACCGTGATCTCGGCCCAGCCGGCTAACTCGAAGTGGTGGTGCAGTGGCGCCATTCGGAACAGCCGTCTGCCGTGGGAGATCTTGAACCAGCCGACTTGCAGGATCACTGACAGGCTGATGATGACGAACAGGCCGCCGATGACCAGCAGCAGCAGGTCGGTGCGGGTCATGATCGCGAGACCGGCCATGGCTCCACCGAGGCTCAGCGAACCGGTGTCGCCCATGATGATCTTGGCGGGTGCGGCGTTCCACCACAGGAAGCCGAAGCAGGCACCGGTGAGCGCGGCCGCGACGACCGCGAGATCGAGCGGGTCTCGTACCTCGTAGCACTTCGGGCCCGGGTGGGTGCCGCAGAACTGGTTGTTCTGCCAGATGTTGACCAGGGTGTACGCCGCGAACACCATCGCCGAGGAACCGCAGGCCAGCCCGTCGAGGCCGTCGGTGAGGTTCACCGCGTTGCTCGTCCCGGCGACGATCAGCAGGACCCAGATCAGGATCAGGATGGTCGGGAACTCCCAGCCGTCGATGTCGCGGATGAACGAGACACCGTGGGAGATCGGCGTCCGGCCGTTCTCGTCCTCGAACTGCAGCGACAGCCAGCCGAAGGCCAGCGCGATCACGGTCTGGCCGGCCATCTTGGTCTTGCTCCGAAGGCCCAGGCTGCGCTGCTTGGAGATCTTGATGTAGTCGTCGACGAAGCCGACCAGGCCGAGCCCGAAGAACAGGAAGAGCAGCAAGAGCGCCGAGGCCGATGGCTCGGTCTGGGTCAGGAGCATGGCGAGGAAGTAGCCGACGCCTACCGCGAGCATGATGACCAGGCCGCCCATCGTGGGCGTGCCGCGCTTGGTGTGGTGGGAGGTCGGTCCGTCGTCTCGGATCAGCTGGCCGTAGCCCTTGGAGACCAGGATCGAGATCGCGAGACGGGTGCCCAGCAGGGTGCCGAGCAGCGACAGGCTGCCGGCCAGCAGGATTGCTCTCACGGGCGTCCTCGCATGGCTCGGCTAGGCCCGCGAGCAGGCTCGCGGCACCAACTTGTTCGCTCGCTCCGCTCGCTCATCGAGCGTTCGTACTCCCTTCGCCGTCCCCCGGCGACGCCGCGGTCTCGGTCGAAGTATCCCTGGCGCCCTCGACCAGTGCGCGGGCGACTCGCTCGAGGCTGTCGGCGCGGGAGGCCTTGACCAACACGACGTCGCCCGGCTGGAGCCGGGGTTCGATCCACTCCACTGCGGCGGCTGCGTCGGGTACGAGAGCAGCCCGCTCGATACCGGCGAGCTCCGCGCCGCGCTGGATCAGATGCGCGTCCTGGTCGACCACCAGCAGCAGGTCGACGCCGCGGCGGACGACGTACTCCCCGATCTCGCGATGCGCCTCGTCGCTCGCGGGGCCGAGCTCGCGCATCGGTCCGAGCACGGCGATCGCGCGGCCGTTCGGGCGGCCGGCGGCGACCCTCGACAGGGTGTCCAGCGCGGCGCGCATCGAGTCCGGATTGGCGTTGTAGGCGTCGTTGAGGATCAGAACGCCGTCGGCCCGCTCGTGCGGCTCCATCCGCCAGCGCGACGCCGCGGCAGCGTCGGACAGCGCTTCAGCGACCTCCGACAGCCCGATGCCGAGGCCCAGGGCGACGGCAGCAGCGGCCGCGGCGTTGCTCGCCTGTGGGCGGCCGAGCAGCCGCAGTTGCACCGGCGCCGTCGATCCCTCGTACGTCAGGTCGAATCCCGGTCGTCCCAGCGTGTCGAGCCGGACATCGTCGATCCGTACGTTGGCGTCGGGGCTCTCGCCGAAGGTCAGCACCCGGGCCTGGGTACGAGACGCCATGTCGCGCACCAGCGGGTCGTCGGCGTTCAGGACCGCAAGGCCGTCCGGCGGGAGTGCCTCGACGAGCTCCCCCTTCGCCTCGGCAATGCCCTCGCGGCTGCCGAATGCTCCCACGTGGGCGACCCCGACGTTGAGCACCAGCCCGACCCGGGGCCGGGTGAGGTCGCAGAGGTACGCGATGTGGCCCTTGCCCCGCGCCCCCATCTCGATCACGAGGTAGCGCGTGTTCGGATCGGCTCGCAGCACGGTCAGCGGCACGCCGATCTCGGTGTTGAACGAGCCGACCGGGGCGATCGTCGTACCGTGCCGGCGCAGCACCTCGGCGAGCAGGTCCTTCGTTGTGGTCTTGCCCTGCGAGCCGGTCAGGCCGATCGTCATGCAGTCGTCGAGGCGCTGAGCAACGGCCCGGGCCAGCCGGCCGAGAGCCTCGACCGGGTCGTCGACGATGATCGCCGGAACGCCCACCGGCCGGGCGGTCAGGCAGGCGACGGCACCGGCGGCCACTGCCTTGTCCGCGAAGTCGTGCCCGTCGACGTGCTCGCCGACGACGGCGACGAAGAGTCCGCCCGGCTGCACCTGTCGCGAGTCATGGCTCGCCGGCGCTCGTACGGGAGTCGCCGGGTCGGCGTCGTCGAGGGTGCCGTCCACCCATCGCGCGATCTCGCCCAGGGTCGTCTCGATCACGGCGCCTCGTCCATGCCGGAAGGCCGGTTGCCCTGGCGCTCTTGCAGCTCCGAGAGTGCGGCACGCAGCTCGATCCGGTCGTCGAACGGCGACACGATCCCGCCGGTGTCCTGCCCGGTCTCGTGCCCCTTGCCCGCGACCACGATGCAGTCGCCCGGCCGCGCGATGTCGACGGCGTGCCGGATGGCCGCCCGGCGGTCGCCGATCTCGAGGATCTCCGCTCCTTCGGTCTCGCGGGCTCCGGCCAGCACGGCGGCGCGTATCGCGTCGGGCGGCTCGCTTCGCGGATTGTCGTCGGTGACCACGACTACGTCGGACAGGTCCGCAGCGACCCGGCCCATCAGCGCCCGCTTGCCTGCGTCCCGGTCACCGCCGGCGCCGACGACCACGATCAACCGCCGAGACGTGAGCGGTCGCACCGACTCGAGTACGGCGTGCAGGGCATCGGGCTTGTGGGCGTAGTCGACCAGCGCACCGAACGGCTGCCCGAGGTCGATCGACTCCATGCGACCCGAGATCGGACCGCAGTCGGCGATGCCCTTCAGCGCGGAGTCCACCGGGCAGCCGGCCGCCGCCAGCGAGGCGATCGCAGCCAGCGCGTTGGAGACGTTGAACAACCCCACCAGCGGCACCGTCGCCTCGTGCCTCCGGCCGTCCGGATCCACGACGACGAAGCTCGACGAGTTGCTGGTGGCCTCGATCTGCTCGGCTCGCCACTCGGCGTCGCGGCCGGTCGTCGAGAACGTCTCGTACGGCAGCTCGAGCCGGTCGACCAGGCGCCGGCCGTACTCGTCGTCGACGTTGACCACGGCGCGGCGGGCTCGCTCGGCGGTGAACAGCGACGCCTTGGCCTCGAAGTAGGAGTCCATGTCGCCGTGGAAGTCGAGGTGGTCGCGGCCGAGGTTCAGGAAGGTCACCACATCGAAGACGACGCCGTCGACCCGGCGCTTGACCAGAGCGTGACTCGACACCTCCATTGCGCAGACGTCGACCCCGCGCTCGACCATGACCGCCAGCAGGGCATGCAGGTCGGGCGCCTCCGGGGTCGTGAGCGCCGACCGGACCGGGTCGCCCGCGATCCGGGTCCCGGTGGTGCCGATGACCGCCGGTGTCTTGCCGGCGCCCTGCAGTCCGGCCTCGGCCAGGAACGTCACGGTCGTCTTGCCCTGGGTTCCGGTGACGCCGATCGTGGTCAACCGCTCGCCGGGCCGGCCGTAGATCACCGCAGCGGCGGCACCGAGTCGCTCGCGTACGTGCTCAACGATCAGCACCGGCAGCCTGGTCGCCCGGCACAACGCCTCGCCCTCCGGGTCGGTGAGGAACGCGACCGCACCGCGGCGGGCGGCGTCGGAGGCGTAGCGGGCGCCGTGGGTCTTGGCACCGGGCAGCGCGGCGTAGAGGTCACCGGGCCGCACCGACTGCGAACGCAGGGTCACGCCGGTGATGTCGGCATGGCCGCCGCCGGTCGCGCCGACGACGCGCGCGACCGTCGCGAGCGGGACCGCGCGGACCCGCTGCGGCCGGTCCCCCAGGACACCGCGGTCCTGTGTCACTGGATCGGAGGGCACCGGCTGAGGCTACTAAAGGCGCCGACCGCGCTCGTCGTCACCATTCCAATGGGATGTGCACGGGCTTGGCACCGGTCGGCGCGATGCCGTAGCGCTGCAGCACCATCGACATGATGTCGTGGAAGACCGGGGCGGCTCCGGTACCGCCGAAGCTGCCGTCCTTGGGGTTGTCCAGGACCACGTACGTCATGAAGCGCGGGTCGTCGGCGGGGGCGAAGCCGGCGAACGAGATGGTCCGCTGCCCCGGTACGTAACCGTGCGTATCCTGGTCGACACGCTGCGCAGTTCCGGTCTTGCCGGCGACCCGGTAGCCAGGGATCGCCGCGAGCGGTGCCGTCCCGCCGTCCTGGGTGGTGGCGGTCATCATCTTGGCGACCATCCGGGCCGCGTGCCTGCTGATCACGCGATGCGACTCGGGGTCCGGGGTCGGCTCGACGCTGCCGTCCGGCTCCAAGTACCCGGTGATCAGACTCGGCTGGACGTAGACGCCGTCGTTGGCCACCGCGGACAGCGCGGCGGCCATCTGGACCGTGGTCACCGACAGGCCCTGGCCGAAGGCGATCGTGGCGTGCTGCGAGGCGCTCCACGAGCGGTAGTCGGCGAGGATGCCGGCCGACTCGCCGGGCAGTCCGACGTCGGTCTTCTGCCCGAGGCCGAACGATCGAAGGTGGTCGTAAAGGTCCTTCTTCGAGATCCGCTGCGACGCCAGGATCGCCGCGATGTTCGACGACATCGCGATCGCGCCGGTCGCGGTCAGGTGGATCGTGCCGTGCGACCAGTCGTCGTTGATCTCGAAGCCGTCCACGTCGTAGGCGCCGGGCACCTTGATCCGGGTACGCGGCTTCACCTCGCCCTCGTCGGCCAGCGCGGAGTAGGTCAGGACCTTCTCGACGCTGCCCGGCTCGTAGACGTACTGCACTCCCCGGTTGACGAGGTCGTCCTTGGTCAGCGAGCCGACCCGGTTCGGGTCGAACCCGGGGTACTGCGAGAACTGGATGATCTCGCCGCTCCGCACGTCCATCGTGATGGCGGTCCCCCAGTCCGAGCCGGTGTCGCGGACCGCCTTGGTGAGCCGCCGATCGGCCATCCACTGCACGTCGCGGTCGATCGTGGTCTCCAGGCCGACGCCGGGCTGGGGCTCCTGGACCGTCTCGTCCGACAACGGGATGCGCTCGCCGGACGGCGCCAGCAGGTAGGTCGCGTGGCCGTCCTTGCCGGACAGCAGATGGTCGTACTCGTACTCCAGTCCGGACAGGCCGTGTCCGTCGGCGCCGACGACACCCATAAGGCTCGAGGCCGCGTCGCCGTCGGGGTAGGTCCGCAGCGGATCGCGCTCGGTGAAGACGCCGACCAGGTTCTTCTTGTCGAGGACGGACATCACCTTGTTCGACTTCCAGAGCGGGACCTGTCGCGCCAGGTAGACGAACCTGGTGTCCGGCTCCCGCAGCCGGTTGACCGTGTCGAAGTAGTCGAGCCCGAGCCGGCGCTGCAGGATCGCGGCGATCTGGGTGGCCTTGCCGGAGGTCATCGTCGGGTCGGCGGTCAGCGCGACCGCGTCGACCGTGGCCGCCATCTCGACCCCGTTGCGGTCCAGGATCGCGCCGCGGCTGGCGTGCAGCTCGACCGTCTGGGTGCCCTCGTCCTCGGCCATCGAGGCGTACGCGTTGGCGTCCACCCCCTGGAGCTGGAACAGCCGGGCCGCGAACAGCGACAGGATGAAGCCGATCAACAGGACGGACACCCGCAGCCGGAAGAAGGAGCGGCGCGACCGACGGGACCGCGCCCGGGGCTGTGGGCCGGGTCGTGGGGGGCTCATCGGTGGCGCCCGTTGGCCGTGGAGTCGGTGCCGCCGTGGGAGTCGGCGGTGCCGTGGGAGTCGGTGCCGCCGCCGTCGTGGGTGGAGTTGTCGGTGCCGGTGTGGTCGGTGCTGTCGCCGTGGCCCGTGGCCGAGTCGCCGCCGTCGGTCGCCGCTGCCCCTCCGTCGTGGGTCGCAGCTCCGCCGTGGCCGGTCGAGTCGCCGTTCTCGGTCGAGTCACCGTGTTCGTTCGTGGTGTCGTTTTGCCCAGCCGAATCGCCGTGGCCGTTCGTGGTGTCGCTCTCGTTCGGCGTCGAGTCCTGCTGGGCCGTACCGCCGGAGTCACCCGTCGACGGCACGGCCGGGACGACACGAGGCTGGGCGACCGCCGGATCGCCGATCACTTTGCCGTTGGACAGGTCCAGGAAGACCGGGTTCGGGTTCGGCACCATCCCCATCCGGGCCGCCTCGTCGGTCAGCCGGTCACTGCTGGACAGCCGGTCGACCGTCACGTCGAGCCGCTGCTCGCGAGTCTGCAACGCGTCCGCCCGATCCTGCAGCGCAGCCAACTGGAACGACGCCTTCTGCATCGAGAGATTGAGCAGCAGCAGACCGATCAGGCCGAGCACCAGGATCCCGGCGACGAGCATGACGAACGGTCCGCTGCGCGCCGAGGTGACGCGAGGGGGTACGACGGACAGGCGGGATCGCGCACGCGAGTCCGGCCGGAGCCGGCTGACCCGGGCCCGGACGGCGCCGGTCGACAAGCTCATGCCGCCTCCCGGAGTCGCTCGGCGGCCCGCAGCCGGACCGATCGGGCCCGCGGGTTAGCAGCGATCTCGGCCTCGTCGGCCCGGCCCGCGCCACGGGTCAGCAGGCGGAATTCGGGCTGCGCCTCGTCGGCACGGACCGGCAACCCCTCAGGCAGCTCGACCCGCGACCGGGTGGCGAGCGCACGCTTCACGATCCGGTCCTCGAGCGAGTGATAGGACATCACGACCACTCGGCCGCCGACGCAGATCGCGTCGATCGCGTCCGGCAGGGCTCGTCGCAAGGCCGCCAGCTCGCCGTTGACCTCGATCCGCAGTGCCTGGAAGGTCCGCTTGGCCGGATGCCCGCCGCTGCGCCGGGCCGGGGCTGGGATCGCCTCCCGCACGAGATCGACCAGCTGGCCGGTGCGCTCCAGTGGCTCGGTCCGGCGGGCCCGCACGATGGCGGCCGCGATCCGCTTGGCGAACCGCTCCTCGCCGTAGTCCCGCAGGATGCGTGCCAGATCGGCCTCGGAGTACGTTCGCAGCACCTCGGCGGCATCCGGCTCGTCGGTGGGGTTCATCCGCATGTCGAGCGGGGCGTCGACGGAGTACGAGAAGCCGCGGTCGACTCGATCGAGCTGCAGCGACGACACTCCGAGGTCGAACAGCACCGCGTCGACGCAGTCCAGACCGAACTCACCAAGGACCCGGCCGAGCTCGTCGAAGCCGGCATGGGTGAAGGTCACGCGGTCGGCGAGCTCTCCGAGGCGCTCACGAGCGGCCTCGATCGCCTGTGGATCTCGGTCGAACCCGACCACTCGCGCCTGAGGACACTCCCGCAGCACCGCCTCGGTGTGCCCACCGAGACCGAGGGTGGCGTCGACCAGCACCGAACCGTCCCGCTGCAGGGCCGGGGCGACGAGTTCGACCACCCGTCGCAACAGCACGGGCACGTGGACGGGGCGGTCCATGGCCGATCAGCCCACAACCCGCGCTGCTGAGCGGCCAGTCGGCCCGCACTGCACTGTCGAGCCGGCAGCCCGCCGGGTGTAACGCCAGCCGATCGCGACGTCGGTCATCGTGATCCCCTCGTGTGACTCGCAGGTGTGGTGTTCGTTCGGCCAGGTCTCCCTCCGCTCGACCGGGAAGTCGCCCGTCTGGCATCGGGGAAGTAATGCCAGCTGGCGGGTGAAGCGGAGCGGAGACCTCGCCGAACGACCGGACGGACAGGCCACTCGTGCGCTAGAAGACGCCGTCGATCACCTCCTCCGACATCGACGCGAAGCTCTCCTCGTGCTCGGCGCTGTAGGCCGACCAGGACTCGGCGTCCCAGATCTCGACCCGGTCCATCGCGCCGATGACGACGCAGTCGCGCTGCAGCCGGGCGTACTCCCGCAGCACTGGTGGGATGGTGATCCGGCCCTGCTTGTCCGGGATCTCGTCGGAGGCGCCGGAGAACAGCACGCGGAGGAAGTCGCGGGAGGCCTTGTTGGTGAACGGCGCCTGCCGTACTCGCTCGGTGAGCGCCTCGAAATCGCCGCGGGACCAGACGTACAGGCAGTGATCCTGGCCCTTGGTGATCACGAGCCCTCCCTGCAGGTCGTCACGGAATTTCGCCGGTAGAAAGAGCCGGCCCTTGTCGTCCAGGCGCGGAGTATGAGTGCCGAGGAACATGCACCCACCTCCCACACCTGGTCCACCACTGCGCGCCACTTTACCCCACTCTCCTCCATCCACAATCCAGAATGACCGCATGTTGCGGCCGGGTTCGCCGGTTCTCGGATCAGAGCGCCCGACAAAGCCGCAGGTCAGGGGCGAGCGGATGCCGAGTGGAGGAGGGTGGGGGAAGATCGGTGACGGCGCTGCCCGATTGGACAGCCCGGGCACCGATGAGTTCGGATCTGACCGATTCCTTGGCGACGTTTAGGTGGTACGGCATCGTTATGGGTGACCGTTGCAATCACCCGGCGGTCGGCTGAGAGGATCGAGCGGGCAGGTTTGCTATGCCGGTCGACGATGATGGGAGTGCGTCGATACTGACGCAGAGGGAGGAATCGGTGACCACCACACAGCCGAGCGCCGTCGGACCCGGAGGTGACTTCGAGGCGCTGACCGATGTGGTGCAGCGGGTCCAGCGCAACATCGAGACCGTCATCGAGGGTAAGACCGACGTCGTCCGCACCACCATCGCCGTACTGCTCGCCGGCGGACACCTGCTGATCGAGGACGTTCCCGGAGTCGGCAAGACCATGCTGGCCAAGTCGCTCGCCCGCTCGATCGACGGCACCGTCCGCCGGATCCAGTTCACGCCGGACCTGCTGCCCAGCGACGTCACCGGCGTGTCGATCTACAACCAGGAACTGCGCAGCTTCGAGTTCCGGCCCGGCGGGGTGTTCGCCAACGTCGTGGTCGGCGACGAGATCAACCGGGCGTCGCCGAAGACCCAGTCCGCGCTGCTCGAGTGTATGGAGGAGCGCCAGGTTACCGTCGATAACACGACCTACCAGCTCGAAGACCCGTTCATGGTGATCTCAACGCAGAACCCGATTGAGATGGAGGGGACCTACCCGCTCCCCGAGGCTCAGCGCGACCGCTTCATGGCCCGCGTGTCGATGGGCTATCCGGTCGAGACCGCCGAGCTCGCCATGCTCGACTCGCACGCCGACTCAGACCCACTCGCGACCCTGGGCGCCGTCACCGACGCCGCCGAGATCGCCAAGCTGATCCAGACCGTACGGATGGTGTTCCTGTCACCCGCGGTCCAGCGTTACGCCGTCGCATTGACCACCGCCACCCGGCGCTCGGTCGACCTGCGCCTCGGCGCCTCCCCACGCGCCACCCTGCATCTGGTCCGCGCCGCCAAGGCCGCGGCCGCGCTCGATCGCCGGGAGTACGTCATTCCCGACGACGTCCAGCGCCTGGTGCAGCCCGTTCTCGGGCACCGGCTCCTGCTCACCGCCGACGCCGCTATGGGCGGCCGGACCGCCGACCGGGTACTCGACGCGATCGTCGCGTCCGTCCCTGTGCCGGACAGCGGCGGCGAGGTGCCCGGTCGACCACGCCTCGCCTGACCATGCGGGAGGCAATGGCAGCGCTCACAACGCGGGGACGGGCGTTCCTCGCGGCCGGCATCACGATCTCGCTGTGCGCGTTCATCGCCGGCTTCGACGCGCTGCTCCGGGTCGGAGTGCTTGCGATCTCGCTGCCACTGCTGACCGCGCTGCTGGTGAGCCGGGCCCGCTACCGCCTGATGGCCAGCCGCTATGTGACACCGACCCGCGTGACGGCCGGGCAGCCCGCCACCGTGACGCTCTCGCTCGCCAACGACGGTGCGATGCCGATGGGCCTGCTGCTGCTCGAGGACCAGGTGCCCTATGTCCTGGGCACCCGGGCGCGGTTCATCCTGGACCACGCCGGGCCGCGCTGGCACGAGGACGTCACCTACGCCGTCCGCTCCGAGGTGCGCGGCCGCTACGACATCGGGCCGCTCACGATCCGGGTCTCCGACCCGTTCGGCCTGATCGAACTGGTCCGCTCGTTCCACAACACCGCCTCGCTCGTCGTGGTGCCGCAGGTCTATCCACTCCCCTCCATCGGCATCACCGGTGACTGGACCGGCGCCGGTGAGAACCGTCCTCGCGCGTTCGCGGTCGGCAGCGCCGAGGACGTCACGGTGCGCGAGTACCGCCATGGCGACGACCTGCGCCGGGTGCACTGGCGCTCGACCGCCAAGACCGGCGAGCTGATGGTGCGGCGCGAGGAGCAGCCTTGGCAGAGCCGATGCACCGTGCTGCTCGACTCCCGGGCCGGCGCCCACCGGGGCAGCGGGCTCGCGTCGTCGCTCGAGTGGGCGATCTCGGCCGCGGCGTCGATCTCCGTCCACCTCACCCAGGCCGGCTTCTCGGTGCGGCTGGTCACCGACCGCCACGACGTCGAGGCACACGCCTGGCATGACAAGACCACCAAGGAAGCCGAGCAGTCCGGGCCGATTCTCGACGAGCTGGCCGTCATGACCCACTCGACCAACGCGACGCTGTCCGAGGCCGTCGACGCGGTGGTCGGCAGTCCGGGGCTCGTGATCGCGATCCTCGGCGACCTCGGATCGGCCGACGTGGCCGAGCTGTCCCGGATGTCGGCGCTCGGCACCCCGGTGCTGGCGATCGTCCTCGATACGGCCAGCTGGGGGCCGTCGATGACCCGGGCCGGCACCGACGACCGCCTCCGCCAGCTCACGGCCGCCCTGGGCGGCGGCAACTGGAGTGTCACGACTGCTCGGCCGGATCAGTCGCCGACCGTCGTGTGGCAGCATCTCGGTGCCCAGCTCCAGCACGGTCCGACCGGCGCCCCACCGGCCACCCAGCAGGCCGCGGTACGTCCGGAAGCGAGTCTGGGCTCATGATCCGCCGCGTCTGGTCCGAACAGGTCCGCGTCACGTTCTGGGCGTGGGTCGCGACCCTGTGCGCCGCTGCGATGCTCGCCCCGCTGACGTCGTCCAAGCGCTACCTGGTAATCGGCGCCATCGGCGCGGCCGCCGTGTCGATCACCGGCGCCCTGCTGCGGTCCCGCCGGGCACATGTGCTCGTCGTCCTGCTCGCCGAGTTGGTCGTCGCGTTGGAGTGGCTGGTCCTGACCTTCGCTCGCTCGGAGGCGTTCCTCGGCTTCATCCCCGGGCCGGACGCGATCTCCGAGCTCCGCAGCCGTTGGTCTGATTACGCCGACTTCGCCAACCAGTACGCCGCTCCGCTGCCGCAGAACCCCAACGTGACGATGGCGATGGCGACGGTGGTGGTCGGCCTGGCCGTCGTCGTCGACGTGGTCGCCGCCTCGTGGCGCCGGGCCTCGCTGCTCGGCCTGGTCTTCCTCGCGGTCTACATGACGCCGGTCTCGATCCTGGGCGGCGAGATCTCCATCCTCGCATTCCTGATCGGCGCCCTCGGCTACGTCTTCCTCCTCGCCGCCGACGAGCGAGAACGCCTGACCCATTGGGGTCGCCAGATCTCCACGGCGGGCTCGCTGTGGGACCGGCCGACCGAGGTCGACGAGGGTGGGCTGCGACGCAATGGCACCCGCGTCGGACTCGGCGCCATCGCCATGGCGGCCGTGGTGCCGGTCCTCGTTCCGACCCTGGCGCCGCACTACTTCGGCACCAGCGGATCCGGTGGACCGGGCAGTGGCAGCACCTTCACCGACCAAAACCCCGTACTCGATCTGCAGCGCGACCTGCTCAGCCAGAACGACGCCCCTTTGATGAAGGTCACGACCGACGATCCGACTCCGGAGTACTTCCAGCTCGCGGTGCTGGACGAATTCACCGGCCAGAGCTGGACGGTCGGCAGCCGCAGCCCGGACGACTCCGTACCCGCGAGCGGAGTGATCCCCCTACCGAACGACATCGACGCGACGACCCAGTCGAACACCTACCAGTACGACGTCACGATCGAGAACGACTTCGACACCCGTTGGCTGCCGCTGCGCTATGTCCCAACGAGCATCCACATCGACCAGCCCTGGTCGGTTTCCCGTACGAACTACGACGCCTACTCCAACGACAGCGCGTCCGGCCAGTCGTACAGCTTCACCTCCAACCTCTATGAGCCGACGATCGGCCAGATGGTCGGCGCCCAGCAATCAACGACCGCATACGAGAACTTCCTCTGGACGCCCACCGATCTGCCGGCCGTCTTCCACAAGAAGGCGCTGAACGTGACCGCGGGCCAGACCACGTGGTTCGGCAAGGCTCGCGCGCTGCAGAACTGGTTCCGCAACGGCCAGTTCAGGTACTCCCTCAACGTCCCCGCGCTGCCGGCAAACAGAAACATCGACGACCTGGTGAAGTTCCTGACCACGGACAAGATCGGCTACTGCGAGCAGTTCGCGACCTCGATGGCCATCATGGCCCGAACGCTCAACATCCCGTCTCGGGTCGTGATCGGATTCCTCCAGCCGGAACACGTCGAGGGGAACACCTGGGTGTTCAAGGGCACCGACCTGCACGCCTGGCCGGAGCTGCACTTCCAGGGCGCGGGCTGGGTCCGGTTCGAGCCGACACCGGAGACGACCGACTCGGCGGGCAGCCAGCCGCTCAGGTTCACTAGCGGCGGTCCGACTGCGCCGACGGCATCGGGGACCAATGCGACCCCGAACGTTCCCACCGGCAAAGCAACGGAGAGCGCCGCACACGGGGCCAATGTCCCCTCCAGCGGCCAGAACGGCACGACCGGTCGTGGCTCGACGGTCTGGTGGAGCGGGCCCTCGATCCTGCTCGGGGCCCTCGTGCTGCTCAGTGTCCCCTGGCTGACTCGGACCTGGATCCGGCGGCGGCGATGGTCGCGTGCCCGCGGCCCGGCCGAGACTGCCCAAGCCGCGTGGGACGAGCTACGCGACCATGTCATCGACCTTCGGATGGACTGGGACTCGGGGGCGACGCCCCGCGCCATCGGGCGATCCCTGCGTGAACGGCTGCCCGAGGACCGGCAGGTGGTCCCTGCCCTGAACCATCTCGTCCTCGCGATCGAGCAGGCCCGCTATGCCCGCACGATGCGGCCGGCTGAGGGGCTGCGTGAGGCTGAGGTCGTCGTGGCCGAGGCGTTGTCGAGCCGCCAGACGGCCGGTCGCCGATTCCTCGCCCGCTGGCTACCCGCGTCGTTGCTTCGGAGCCGGCGTCGCCGGACCCGGCCGAGCGAGCGGCTGGGTGAGCTGCTGGTGTCGGTGGAGAAATAAGGACCGAGGCATGGCACCCACCGGGGCAGGTCGGGCGGCCGGCTAGATCGGGATGATCACATGCCGTCTTCGCGACGACGGCGCCAGCGCTCTTCCATGCGCTCGATGAAGGATCCGTGCGATCGGCTGCGACGACTGGCCTGTTTCTCGCCGCCGGACGACTGCTGAGGAGCCGATGCCTCCTCGCCGCCCTGCTGTACTCGCCGCCATGCGGTGACGAACACATAGGCCGAGGTCAGCATCAAGACGAACCCGACGACAGCGACCACCGTGAGAGCGGAGATCGCGCCGACCATCAGGGCGGCCACGCCGGCCAGGAACCCCAGAACGGCCAGAATCGCATGCCGACGGCTGCGAGCAACGAGGGCCGATCCACGCAGTGCCGAGGCGAACTTCGGGTCCTCGGCTACGAGCGCCTGCTCCATCTGCTCGAGCAGCCGCTGTTCCTCTTCAGACAGCGGCACCGTGTCCTCCTGCAACCTGCTTCGGGTATCAGTCGGTCCGGATACCCCGTATACACAGTCTAGGCAGCGGCAAGGCATCCGGAAACCCGGGACCGGGGAATGTCGCGATGCTGACAACCTTTCCCCCGCCAAACGCGTCTTTGAGGTGCGTCGATACTCTGACGCGCCGGCGGTCACTCTGGGGGTGGCCGGACTGCACACGGAGGATCCCATGAACAAAGGTGGGCGATTCGTCGTCTCCGCAGCGCTTGCGGCGGGGCTGACGACGGGGACACTGGCCGCCGCCACGACCGGCGCCTCGGCGACCGCGACCGGCCAGCAGGCGACGACCGTCGTTGCCGGCCAGGCCGGTCCCGACGTCTTCAAGCCACGGGCCCGTTTCGCCCGCGAGTTCACCCGGCGCGGCGACCGTGACACGTCAACGTCGCATATCGAACACGTCAGGGAGCTGCAATACCGGCTGCGTTGGGCCAACGTCTATAACGGCCCGGTCACAGGCACGTTCGCCAAGCGGACCTACCACGCGGTCAAGCGCTTCCAGCGCAAGCACGATCTGAAGCCCACCGGCAAGGTCAACGCCCGGACCTGGCGGAAGCTGATCCCGAAGTCCGTCCGCGCCCGCCACGCCATCCCGCCGTCGTGCAAGCGCAAGGGCTGGCACGCCTGCTACGACCGCAAGCACCACCAGGTGACCTTGTGGAAGGGCGGAACGCTCTGGAACTCCTGGCTGGTCCGCGGCGGCTCCTACTCGACCCCGACCCGGGTCGGCAAGTTCAAGGTCTTCTACCGCGACAAGGACCACGTCAGCAGCCTGTTCGACAGCCCGATGCCGTACTCCCAGTTCTTCTCGGGCGGCCAGGCCTTCCACGGCTCGGTGCTGATGATGGATCCGTTCGTCGACCACAGCCACGGCTGCGTCAACATGTACCGCGAGGACGCCCGCCAGCTGTGGAAGCTGACCTCGAAGCACCCGCTCAAGGTCCGCGTCTACGGAGCGTGGGACTGACCGGCTAGCGGGACGCCACGACGTGGAGCTGGGCGGCCACGGCCGCGAAGGCGGACACGTCGGCGACCGACCGCTCGAGCTCCAGCAGCGTCCGCGAGGCAGCCGGCTCGACGTCCAGTACCGCACTCGGCACCAGGTCGGCGAACACCCGGACGGCCTGGACCCGATCCGCGGTGAAGTCGTGGGCGCGTAGCAGCGCGACGACTTCGTCCGGCGTGTAGCGACGCGGCCGCGACGGCGTCACCGGCGCCGTCGTGGGTGGGGTGTCCAGGACGGCCCGCGCCTCGCTGAGGTGACCGGCCATCGCCTTGGCGAGCACGGCCGCATAGCGTCCGGCGACCACGACGCTCAGGACACCGGACGGCTGCATGGCGGCCCGGATCGTGTCGAGCGCCTCGTCCGGATCGTCAACGACCTCGAGTACGCCGTGACACAGCACAACGTCGACCGTTCCGGCGTCGACATGGTCGAGCAGATCGGCCGCATCGCCTTGCACACCACGGATCCGGTCGTCGACGCCGCGCTCGGCGGCCCGCCGGTCGAGTGCAGCGAGCGCGTCCGGACTGGGATCGACCACGGTGACCCGGTGGCCGAGCTCGGCGACCGGCACCGCGAGGCCGCCCGTACCGCCCCCGAGGTCGAGCACGAGCAGCTCGTCGCCCGCCGGATCGGCCGCCGCCGCATCGACGAGCTCCCGGACCGCCGTCCACAGGACTCCGCCGCGGACGGCCACCGGACCCGGGCCGGATGCTTCGGCCACGTGCACACTCCTCGCGAACGATCGGACTGGTCCGCGCACTCGGCGCGAAGGCGACGCCCACACCCTAGTGGCCGGGGCGACGGCGATCGCGGCCAGCGGCGTCGCTAGCTGGGGATCCGCTCGTACTCCACGACGGAGTAGCCCTCCCCCGGCTCGCGCCCGACCTCCCGCCAGTCGCGCCAGTCGACCTCGGGAAACGTCGTGTCGCCGGCCGGCTCCTGGTCGACCCAGGTCAGCACCATCCGATCGGCCCGCGGGACCGTCGCGGCATAGACCTCCGCTCCGCCGAAGACGAAGATCTCGCGATCGTGCTCAGCGCCGACCTCCAAGGCCCGCTCGACACTGTCCGCGACCAGCACACCCTCGGCCCGCCAATCGGACTGCCGGGTCACGACGACCGTGGTACGACCAGGCAGCGGCCGTCCGATCGAGTCGTAGGTGCGCCGGCCCATCAGCAGGACATGGCCCATCGTGAGTCGCTTGACCCGGGGCAGCTCGCCCGGCAGCCGCGGCCAGGGCAGCCCTCCGTCGCGTCCGATGATGCCGTTGGCGGCGATCGCGGCGACGATCGTCACCGAGAGCGGCTTGGTCATACGGCGATGGGCGCCTTGATGGCCGGATGCGGGTCGTAGCCGTCGATGCGTACGGACTCGATCGTGAAGTCGTCGAGGTCACGGCAGGCCGGGTCGAGCCGGAGCCGGGGCAGCTCGCGAGGCGTACGACCCAACTGCTCTCGCGCCTGGTCGAGATGGTTGCGGTAGAGGTGCGCGTCGCCGAGCGTGTGGACGAAGTCGCCGGGCTGCAGGCCAGTGACCTGGGCGACCATGTGGGTCAGCAGGGCGTAGGACGCGATATTGAACGGCACGCCCAGGAACACGTCGGCCGAGCGCTGATAGAGCTGGCAGGACAGTCGTCCCCCGGCCACGTAGAACTGGAACAGCGCATGGCAGGGCGTCAGCGCCATCCGGTCGAGGTCGGCGACGTTCCACGCGCTGACCACGTGCCGCCGCGAGTTGGGGTCGGTCTGGATCTGCTCGACGATCCGTCGCAGCTGGTCGATGTGACCGCCGTCAGGCGTCGGCCAGGACCGCCACTGGTAGCCGTAGATCGGGCCGAGGTCGCCGTTGTCGTCGGCCCACTCGTCCCAAATCGTGACGCCGTGCTCCTGCAGCCACTTCACGTTGGTCTCGCCACGCAGGAACCAGATCAACTCGGCGACGACCGACCGCACGTGGATCTTCTTGGTCGTGAGGAGTGGGAACCCAGCCGTCAGGTCGAACCGCATCTGATGGCCGAACACGCTCAGCGTGCCGGTGCCGGTGCGGTCGTCCTTGGGCACCCCGTCATCGAGGATCCGCTGGACCAGGTCGAGATACTGCCGCACGCGGCGACAGTAACACCGGCCGCCGACCCGCCATGAGCTCCCACGCCGGGCCGTACGGCCGCCCCTACTGGTACTGCCAGCCGACCAGGTACGGGCGCACGCCGACCCGGTTCGCCCAGTCGCTCCAGCCCGAGCTGAGCCGGTGGACCAGGTCCGGATGGGTGTCGGCGACGTTGTTCTGCTCGGCCCGGTCCTGCTGCATGTTGAACAGCTCCCAGGCGCCGGCGTACTCCGCGACCAGCTTCCACCAGCCGTGCCGAGCCGCCCGGTTGCCCTCGTGCTCCCAGTAGACCCGGCGCGACGGCGTCCAGTCCGGGACCACGCGCGGACCCAGCGCGCCGGCGAAGCTGCGGCCCTCGGGCAGCGGGACCCGGTTGCCGTTGCGGGCACTGGGGTACTGCGCATCGCACAACTCGACGAGGGTCGGCATCACATCGGTGACGTGCAGCAACCGGTGGTCGATCCGGCCCGGCGGCAGCCGATTCGGCCACGACACGAGGAACGGGGTGGCGAGTCCGCCCTCGCCCATGAAGCGCTTGAAGCTCGAGAACGGGGTGTTGCTGACGTTGGCCCAGGCCAGACCGTAGCTGGCGAAGGTGTTGCTCGCTCCAGGGGGGATCCGCCAGAAGTTGCCCGGCCGCATCGGCCCCTGGCCCTCGCTGACCGTGGAGCCGGCGCTGTCTCGGCCCATCTGCTCGGCGGAGGCGCCGTTGTCGGACAGGAACATGACGATCGTGTTGTCGCGGATCTTCAGGTCGTCGAGGGTGGCGAGGATCTGGCCGACGCCACGGTCCATCGCGGTCACCTGCGCGGCATAGACCTGCATCCGCAGGGATTCCCAGCGATGATGAGGCGTCCGCTTCCAGGGCGGTGCGGCGTCGTCGCGCGGCGGCAGCGTGTCCACGCCCGGCACCAGCCCCGCCTTGTGCAGCCGGGCGAAGCGCTCGGCGCGGACCTTGTCCCAGCCCTTGCGGTAGGTGCCGCGATAGCGCGCGATGTCGCGGGGACGTGCCTGCAGCGGGAAGTGCGGCGCCGAGTAGGTCAGCATCGTGAAGAACGGCGCTCCCGAGTCCGCGAAGTCGCGGATCGTGTGGACCGCCTCGGTGGTGAGTGACTCGGTCAGATAGAAGTCCCGATCGGTCGGCCGCCCGATCAGCCGGGTGTCGCGATAGAGATTCGGCCGGAAGTACGACGACTTGCCGCTGGTCGGTCCGTACGACCGCTCGAATCCCCGGGTCGCCGGGATGTCGCCGGTCTTGAACTGGGCCACGTGCCACTTGCCGATCAGGGCCGTGCGATAGCCGCTCGGCTCGAGCACCTCGCCGAGCGTCACGCAGGCGTCGCTGAGTCGGCCGCGGTAGCCCGGGTAGCCCTCGTTCTCGGTGACGTGACCGAGGCCGGCCTGGGTCGGGTAGACCCCGGTCAGGAGGCTGGCCCGGGTCGGCACGCAGCGGGCGTTGGTCAGCATGCCGGTGAACCGGGTACCGGTCTGCGCCAGCCGGTCGAGATTGGGAGTCGCGATCTCGGCGCCGAAGGATCCGAGGTCGGAGAACCCCATGTCGTCGGCGACGATCAGGATCACATTGGGTCGCTGCGGCGGCCCGATGGCCGGCTGCTTGGGCTTGCCCTGCGTGGTGGGCTGCTTCGGCTTGGTGGGCTTGGCCGGTTGCTGGCCGCCGCCCGGCGGATCACCCTGCTGGTCGGGGTCGAACCGCATACCGATCGCGCCGGCAGCACCGACGGCGCCGACACCGAGCACGAAGTCACGCCTCGAGACGCCGCGAGACCCTGGGGTCTCCCCCATGCTCCCTCCATCCCTGTCATTCGCTCGTCAAAAGGTCCCGCCGTTCCCTCAGCCTAGGCATCGTAGTCGAGCACGACGCGATCGCTGGTGGGGTGTGACTGACACGTCAGAACGTAACCGCGCTCGACCTCTTCGGGCTCGAGCGCGTAGTTGGTGTCCATCCGTACCGTACCCTCAACCAGCCTCGCCCGGCACGTCCCACACACGCCGCCCTTGCAGGCGTACGGCGCATCCGACCGGACGGTCAGGGCGGCCTCGATGATCGGCGGGCCGTCCGGCGCCACCCGGATCGTCGACCGCCTGCCGTCGAGGGCGAAAACCACCTCGGCCGCGTCCGGATCGTCGGCCGCCACCGGCGCCGCGACGGGCCGAGGGGCGGTGTCGACGTGGAAGAGCTCGGTGTGCAGGTGGGCCGGGTCCGCGCCGCGCTTCTCGAGCACCTCCTGCAATTCGGTGACCATGCCGTACGGGCCGCAGAGGAACCACTCGTCGACCTGGTCGACCGGCAGCAGCGTGTCGAGGATCCGCTCCAGCCGTGCACCGTCCAACCGGCCGGAAAACAGCTCGACGTCCATCGACTCCTGGCTGAGCAGGTGGATCAGGTGGAACCGGTCGGCGTACTCGTCCTTGAGGTCTTCGAGGTCCTCGAGGAACATCACGCTCTTCGTCGTGCGGTTGGCGTAGAGCAGCGTGACCCGGCTGTCCGGCTCGGTCGCGAGCACGGTGGCCGCGATCGACAGGACCGGCGTGATGCCGGACCCGGCCGCGATCAGCACGTAGTGCTTGGCCTGACTCGGGTCCAGCGGCGTGAAGAACCGGCCGCTCGGCGTCATGACCTCGATCTCGTCGCCGAGGGCGAGCCGCTCGAGGGCGTACTCGCTGAACGCGCCGCCGGGCAGTCGCTTGACGCCGATCCGCAGCCGCTTCGATCCGGCCGGGGCGCAGATGGAGTAGTTGCGGCGTACGGTGTCGCCCGCCGCCGAGGTACGCACGGTGAGGTGCTGACCGTGGCTGAAGGCGTAATCGTCGGCCAGCTCCGGTGGCACCTCGAAGCCGATCGCGATCGCGTCGTCGGTCAGTCGCTCGACCTCGCACACGCGCAGGGTGTGGAAGACCGAGTGCCGGCGCGTCGAAGGCCGGGCGGGAGTCTGGTCGGTCATAGCGCCTTGAAGTGGTCGAACGGCTCACTGCACTGGTTGCAGCGCCACAGCGCCTTGCACGCGGTCGAACCGAACCGGCTCAGCTCCCTGGTGTCCGGCGACCCGCATCGGGGGCAGCGCACCGACAGGGTGAGCGACACCGGTCCGGAGCGATGCGGCGCCGTGCCCGGCGGCGGCGCGATGCCGAACTCGGAGAGCTTGCGGCGACCGTCGTCGCTGATCCAGTCGGTGGTCCATGCCGGGGCGAGGACGAGCCGGACCCGGACCCGCTCGTAGCCGGCGTCGGTGAGCCGGCGCGTGATGTCGTCGCGGATGGCGTCCATCGCCGGGCAGCCGGAGTACGTGGGGGTGATATCGACCTCGATCGCGCCGTCGGCGATGGACCGTACGTCGCGCAGGATGCCGAGGTCGTCGATCGTCAGGACCGGGATCTCCGGATCGGGGACGTCGGCCACCAGCTCGCGCAGCGGCTGCATCGTCGTCGCCGTCACCATTGCGCACCCGGATGCGATCGGGCCAGATGCTGCAGCTCGGCCAGGAGATAGCCCATCTGCTCGGTGTGGATGCCGCGACGGCCGCCACTGTGATGGTTCGACGGCTCCGGCTCGTCGAGGGTCGCCTCGCGGAGCACGGCCCGGACGTGACTCATCGTCGGCCCTTCGAGCTCGGCCGGATCGACGGCGACTCCGACGGCGGCGAGCTCGGCGACCAGGTCGTCGGACTCGAACAGCTCTCGAACGTAGGGCCAGACCGTGTCGAGCCCGGCCTGCATCCGAAGATGCGACTCGTCGGTGCCGTCGCCGAGCCGGATCACCCAGGCACTCGCGTGATCGCGGTGGTAGGCGACCTCCTTGATCGCCTTCACCGCGATCGCCGCCAGGGTCTCGTCCGCACTGTCGACGAGCCGGCTGTAGAGCTCGTATTGGTAGGACGCGAACACGAACAGCCGGGCCATCGTGGCGCCGAAGTCGCCGTTGGGCGGCTCGACCAGCTGACAGTTGCGGAACTCCCGCTCGTCGCGGAAGTAGGCGAGATCGTCCTCGCTGCGTCCGGAGCCGTCGGCCCGGCCGGCGTAGGTGAGCAGCGCCCGGGCCTGGCCGAGCAGGTCGAGCGCCAGATTGCCCAGCGCCAGATCCTCCTCGAGCTCCGGTGCCGCGGCGATCCACTCGCCGGTGCGCTGGGCGAGGACGAGGGCGTCGTCGCCGAGCCGCATGGCGTACTCCCCCACGCGGGTGTCGACGGCAGTCTCGCTCCCACTCACAGGTGCTCGACCCCCTCGGGCACGTGGTAGAAGGTCGGGTGGCGATAGACCTTGTCGTCGGCCGGGTCGAAGTAGGCGTCCTTCTCGTCCGGGCTGCTGGCCGCGATCTGGTCGGCCGGGATCACCCAGATCGACACGCCCTCGCCGCGCCGGGTGTAGACGTCACGGGCGTTGCGCAGTGCCATCGCGGCGTCCGGCGCGTGCAGGCTGCCGACGTGGACGTGCGACAGACCGCGTCTGGCCCGGACGAACACCTCCCACAGCGGCCAGGACGTCGAGCTCATGCGACCGCCTCCGACTCGCGTCGGGCGGCCTGCTTGGACTCGTAGGCTGCGGCGGCCTCGCGCACCCAGGCGCCCTCGTCGTGGGCCCGGCGCCGATGCGCCATCCGCTGGGCGTTGCACGGGCCGTTGCCCTTGATGACCTCGAACAACTCGGTGAAGTCGATCTCGCTGTAGTCCCAGTGGCCGGTGTCGGCGTTCCAGGTGAGGTCGGGATCCGGGAGCGTCAGCTCGAGTGCCTGGGCCTGCGGCACGGTCATGTCGACGAAGCGCTGGCGCAACTCGTCGTTGGTGAACCGCTTGATCCCCCACCGGCTGGACTGCGCCGTGTGGGTCGACTCCGCGTCGGGCGGACCGAACATCATCAGGCTCGGCCACCACCACCGGTCGACCGCGTCCTGCGCCATCGCCTTCTGCGCCGGGGTGCCGTGGCTCAGCGTCCACAGGATCTCGAAGCCCTGCCGCTGGTGGAACGACTCCTCCTTGCAGATCCGGACCATCGCCCGCGCGTACGGCCCGTAGGAGCAGCGACACAGCGGGACCTGGTTGGTGATCGCGGCGCCGTCGACGAGCCAGCCGATCGCGCCCATGTCGGCCCAGGTGAGCGTCGGGTAGTTGAAGATCGAGGAGTACTTCTGCTTGCCGGCGATCAGCAACTCGACCAACTCGGACCGGTCGACGCCGAGCGTCTCGGCCGCGGCGTAGAGGTAGAGCCCGTGGCCGGCCTCGTCCTGGACCTTGGCCATCAGGATCGCCTTGCGCTTGAGGCTCGGCGCCCGGCTGATCCAGTTGCCCTCGGGCTGCATGCCGATGATCTCGGAGTGCGCGTGCTGGGCGATCTGGCGGATCAGCGTCTTACGGTAGGCCTCGGGCATCGCGTCCCGCGGCTCGATCCGGCCGTCGGCGTCGATCAGCGCGAGGAACGTGGGGTCGTCCGGCGCGATCTCGGGCGCGGCCTCGTCACGATCGGGGCCGAAGTCGTTGCCGTACACAGGTGTGGACCTCCCACGGGCTCGGTCTCTCCAGCGTAGCAGGATCTGTGACAGTCCCACGCATTCTGGCAGCGCCTGTGTAACACCGATGCTGTCATCGCCCGAGTCGGCCCGGGTGCGACGATGGGCCGGTGAGCGAGCCGCGGTCAGAGGTACGGGTACGCGTGGCCACCGTGGCCGACGCGGCAGCAGTGGCCCGGGTCCAGGTCGCGTCGTGGCGCGAGCGGTACGACGGCGTGCTGCCGGCCGAGCTGATCGACGCGATGAACGTCGACGACTTCGCCGAGCGCTGGCGGGCGAGCATCCATCGCCCCGGCGACGCGCGCAATCGCGTCCTGGTCGCGCTCGACGGCGACGACATCCGGGGCTTCGCCGTCACCGGACCCGCCTCGGACCCCGACGCCGATCCGATCGCCGACGGCGAGATCGCCGAGCTGACCGTCGAGCCGGACCATCGCCGGCAGGGTCATGGATCGCGACTTCTGCAGGCCTCGGTCGAGACGCTGCAATCGGACCGGTTCACCCGCGGCGTCGTCTGGATCGCCAGCGCCGACGACGCCACCCGGACGTTCGTGACCGAGGCCGGATGGGCCCCGGACGGTGCCCATCGCGAGCTCGACCTGCGAGGCGATGGCGCCGTGCGGGTCAAGCAGGTACGCCTGCACACCGCCCTCGACTAGCGGAGTTGGCTGTCAGCCGCTGCCCGCACCGGAGGGTGACAAGCAGCGGCCGACAGCCGTGCGGGCCGCGACGGAGTTCAGGGCGAGTCGTCCCGATGACATCTGCTCTTGACATCGTTGTCAACCGTTGCGGCATGAGCAACTGGCGCTTGCGGTGGTCCTGGCGACCCGACCTGCATGTCTCGCGTCGGCCGACTACCAGCCGGCGCCGAAGCAGATGAACGGCACCACTGCGTCGGAGTCACTCTCGGCCCTCGCGGCTGCCAGTGCCAACGAGGGTGGCTGGCCCACAGCGAGCCCCTCGTGAGTACGAGCCAGCACCTCGCAGGCCACGTCGTCGTCGACTCGGGCCGGCGACGCGATCACACAAGCGGTGCCCGCATGCAGCCAGGCCACCGTCATGCCGATCGTCTCGGCGCCCCATCGCACCGCCGACCGGCCCAGCTCGCACGCCGACAACACCACCGTCGAAGGGACGCGAGGCAGCCGATCGATGTCATAGCCGAACCACGGCCCGTCGACCAGATCGAGACCTGAGAACAGCGGGTTGTCGGCCGCATGACGCCCATGCGAGGCCACATGCAGCACGTCGACCTCGGCCGCCAGCGCACTTACCTCGGCCGCCACCGCACGTGGGCCGGTCAGCACGCGTACCTCCTCCCACGCCTTCGCCGCCTGCAGCACTTCCTCCTCGGCCCGCGGTACGTCCGGCCCCGACACCAGCCCGGCCCGCCGTGGCGCCGCACCGCCACGGGAGCGCACCCACGACGACGTCGATCGCGCCACCGTGAGCGGCCGGACACCGAGCCCGGGCAGCATCGACCAGGGAACCGCGACCAGCGCGCCCGGCGGCACCACCACGGCCGGCCGGTCGCCGACGACCTCGGCCAACGGCGCCCACAGCAGGGCGGACAGCCGATCGAGTCGTAGCTGCAGGCCGGTGAGTACGACGGTCCGCATGTGTCTCGGGAGCAGCGAAGCCGCGACGTCGAGGTCCGCCTGCAGACCGTCGAGCAGGGTGTCGACCGGCGCCGTCGGTCCGAGCGCATGGACGACCGCGTCGCGCTCGGTCACCACGACGGCATGGGTCACGTCATCCGCGACGACGTACGAGATCACCGCTCCCCCATCCGCCGGGAACGCCGCCCGTACATCGTCGAACGCGACCGGCTCCAGGACCGTGTCGGCGCCGACGCCGTACCACGAGCGCTGGCGGATCTGGTCGCGCAGCCGGGTCGCGCGCCGGGTCATCTCGGTCTTCGCCGCACCCTTCTCGGCCTTGCGCAGGTCCAGCTGGATCCGGCGCAGCTCGGCGATGGATGCCGCCGCTGTCGGATCGGCCGGCGGTCGGACCGGGGCGACCCGGCTCGCCAGTGCTCGGGCGCGCTCGAACCACTCGAAGACCACTGCCGGCCGGCCGTCGTCGACCGCCATCGACAACCCGAGACGAGCCAGGTCGCTCCCGTGGCCCACCAGCGAGGTCTGCAGATCGAGGCTGCCGAACGAGGACTGCCAGCTGTGCAGATCGTTGATTCCAGCCCGTACATGGCGCAACGCGAGGCCGGGCCGTCCCTCCTCGACCGCGAGCTCGGCACGCGCCTGGCGCTCGAGCAGACGGGTCGCGATCGGTGCCGCGGCGCCGAGTCGCAGACTGTCCAGCTGCTGCCGGACGCTTCCGAGATCCCCGACGCGGACGGCACAACGGGCGGTCTGCAGCGTTGCCGCTCGAGCGTCGTCCTTGAGGCCGTGCTGGCGTAGAGCCTCGCTCAGCTCCTTCGCCCTGCTGACTGCGTCCGGACCTACGCGATCGGTCTCGACTTCACAGCTCAGGGCGATCAGGTCGGCGCGAAGCGTCCAGGAGGGGCTTCCTCGGCTCGCGAAGTGGCCGGACGCCCGGCGCGCGACCTTGCGAGCCTCCTTGAACTCACCGGACACCATGAGCAGGCGGGCCAGCACGAGCTCGGCCTGTCCTTGCCGATGCCGTAGCCGGCGGGCGCCAAAGGCCGCCACGACCCCACGCAGGGTCGCGGCCGCATCGGACGTCAGGCCGGCGGTCGCCATCACCTCGGCCCGGTCCTGATCGCAGATCGCGCTGGAGACCGACGACAGGGGCGCGAGCTCGGGGCGGGCGGTGTCCATCCGGCGCAGCGCATCGACGAGATCCCCCGCGAGCATGTGGACGTAGCCGAGATTGTGTTCGGCCTTGGCCCGCAGCACACCGCCGTCGGTCAGCGGGGCGAGCCGGATGCATCGCTCGAGATCCAGCCGGGCACGAGCCAGGTCTCCGGTCTGAAGATGCGCATTCCCGCGGTTCAGGAACAGCCTGGCGAACTCGACCGGCTCCGCGGGATCGAGCAGCGGAAGGGCCTGGTCGAACTCCTCCAACGCATCGGCGTGATTGCCCGACCGCATGAGCAACAGCGCCCGCTGCGCGTGAATGAGACCTCGCACGCTCGGACTGACGTCGGGAACGGCCAATGCCCGGTCGCACAGCGCCAGATCGTCGGCCCAACTTCCCCGGGCCGACCCGGCGTTGGCCAGACTTACCAGGATCCGGGCCGTCAGTTCGTCGTCGTCGGCGCGGTCAAGCGCCCGGTTCAGCAGCGCGCGGGCCCGGCCGTACTGTCCTGCAGCACTCTCATCGACGGCTCGACGATGAAGCTCTGCCGCAGTCAGCACCTCAGCATCATCACCCGCTTCGCGGCACCACTACTACCAACTTACGTCCCTTGTCAGGCCCTTTTCGCTTGGGACAATTCAGTCAATTCTATAGCAGAACGGCGTTCACTTCTGTCCTCGGGAGTCGTAAGGTCGGCTCACCAACCGGCACCGAAGCAGATGAACGGGACGATTGCCTCGGCATCGACCCGGGCTCGCGCTCCGGCGAGCGCCACCGCGGGCGACTGGCCGGTCGCCAGACCCTCGTGGGTGTGTGCCAGCACCTCGCACGCGGTGTCGTCGGCGACCCGAGCCGGCGACGCGATCACACAGTCGGTCCCGGCGTGCAGCCAGGCCACCGTCATGCCGATCGTCTCGGCGCCCCACCGCACGGCCGATCGCCCCAACTCGCAGGCCGACAACACCACCGTGGACGGGACGCGGGGCAGTCGGTCGATGTCGTAGCCGAACCACGGTCCGTCGACCAGATCGAGACCCGAGAACAGCGGGTTGTCGGCCGCATGACGACCGTGGGACGCGACATGCAGTACGTCGACCTCGGCGGCCAGCGCACTCACCTCGGCAGCGACCGCATTCGGGCCGGCCAGTACCCGCGCTTGCTCCCACGCCTTCGCCGCCAGGCGTACCTCTTCCTCAGCCCGGGGCACGTCGGGTCCCGAGACCAGTCCGGCCCGCCGCGGCCGGGCGCGGTCCCGCGCGCGCAGCCACGCCGACGCCGACCGCGCCGCGGTGAGTGGTCGATCGCCGAGGCCCGGCAGCATCGACCACGGCACGCCGACGAGCGCGCCCGGCGGCACGATCACGGCCGGCCGATCGGCCACGACATCGGCCAACGGCGCCCACAACGCCTCGGACAGGCCGGCCAGTCGCTGGTGCAATGCGCCGACGACGACAGCCCGCATCTCCTTGGGCAGTTGAGAAGCCGCGACATCCAGATCAGCCTGGAGGCCGTCCAGGTAGCGCTTCACCGCCGGCAGCCGTCCGAGTCCGTGCACGGTCGCCGACTGCTCGGTGACCACGACCGCGTGGATGGCACCGTCGACAGCGACGTACGAGATCAGCGCACCGTCATTGCGTGCCAGCGCCCCCTGTACGCCGTCGAGCGTGGCCGGCTCGATCACGAGGTCGGCCCCGGCGCCGTACCACGACCGCTGCCGAATCTGCTCCCGCAATCGGGTCGCCTCGCGGCTCAGCTCAACCTTCGCGGCACCGGGCGTCGCCTGGCGGAGCTCGACCTGGATCTGACGCAGCTCGGTCAGCGCGGCGGCCGCATCACGGTCCTCCGGCGGCCGTACTGGAACCACCCGGCTGGCCAGCGCCCTCGCCCGCTCGAACCATTCGAAGACGACCTCCGGCCGACCATCGTCGACCGCCATCGACAGTCCGAGACTGGCGAGCTCCTGCCCATGGCCGACAAGGGAGGTCTGCAGATCGAGACTGCCGAATGACGACTGCCAGCTGTGCAGATCCGCAATGCCATCACGCACCTGACGCATGGCGACGGCCCGCCGGTTCTGCCGCAGGGCCAGCTCGGCCCGGACCTGGCGCGCGAGCATCCGCGTGGCGATCGGAGTCGAGTCGGCGACTCGAACCCGTCGCAATCGAGCCGTGGCCGACTCCAGATGATCTGAGCGCACCGAGGCCTGCGTGGCAAGGAGAGCGGCGATGCGCGCATCGTCTCGGAGTCCGTGCTCGTTCAAGTCATCCTCGAGTGCGGCCGCCTCACGCTCGACATCGCGAATCCTTCGACGAGACGCAAGCTCGGCTGCGAGTGCCAGCAGATCCGCGCGGAGTGCCCACACGTCACTCCCCCGTTGCCGGAACCGCCGTGCTGCCTGTCGCGCGACGCGACGCGCTTCGGTCAGCTCGTCGGTCATCAGGAGCAGCCGCGCAAGGACGAGCTCGGCCTCGGCCTGCTGCTGCCGCAGGCTCCGCGAGCCCAACGCGGCAATGGCTTCTCGCAAAGCGCCGACGGCGTCTTCAGTAAGGCCCGCCGCGGCCAAGACCTCTGCGCGATCTTGATCGCAAACCGCTGCCGCGGCTCGCGACAACTGGTAGATGATCGGCCTGGCCTCGTCCATCCGACGTAGGGCTGAGGGAAGGTCGCCGGAGAGCAAGTCAACGTAGCCAAGGTTGTGTTCAGCCTTGGCACGTAGCACCGGAGACGCCACACGACGTGCCTCAACCACAGCGTGTTCGAGGTCGGCACGCGCGCGGCTGACGTCGCCGCGTTGCAGATAGACGTTGCTACGGTTTAAGAAGAGCCGTGTCAGCTCCTCCGGGTGCTCGGCCCCAATGAGGCCCGGCTCAGCCTCAGTCCAAGCCTGCAACGCGTCGTCGCTGCGGCCCGCCCGCATGAATAGCAGTCCCTGTTGCGAGCGAACCAG